>JAIWOE010000075.1 GCA_020217165.1 Desulfovibrio sp.
ATCGCCATGGAAAAAGGCATGCGCTTCGCCATCCGCGAAGGCGGCCGTACGGTTGGCGCTGGTGTTGTGTCTGAGATCATGGAGTAACCAGATGCGGATCAACATCCAGCTTGCCTGCACGGAATGCAAGCGTCGCAACTATGCGACGGAAAAGAACAAGAAGAACACCACCGGGCGTTTGGAAGTCAAGAAGTACTGCCCGTGGGACAAAAAGCACACGGTGCATCGCGAAACCAAGTAATCACTGAGTTTCGCGGCGCGTGAAGCGCAGGGCAGTAGCTCTAATGGTAGAGCGCCGGTCTCCAAAACCGGATGTTGGGGGTTCGAGTCCCTCCTGCCCTGCCATATTTTTTTCGAAAGCCGCTGGATGCAGCGGCGCAGGCGCCCGGCCAACTGGACGTACCGTGGCCGAACTTCGGCCCCAGCTGCGGCCGAAATGCGAAGGTTGTGTATCATGGCCAATGTGAGCGACACGGAACGCAAGAATTCTCCCGGCGCCCAGGCCCGCGAAAAGGCAGGCCGCGACAAGACCGCGCAGGCCGCCGGCAAGCATGCCCGACGCGATGCTGCCAAGAAGGATGCCGATTCCTCCCAGGGCCTTGGCCGCAAGGTGCAGGAGCTCAAGGACTTCTTCGAGGAAGCCAAGGTCGAGCTCAAGAAGGTGACGTGGCCCTCGCGCAAGGAAGCCCAGGCCACGAGCATTGCCGTGCTCATTCTCACGGTGGTCATGGCGGTGTTCCTGGGACTGACGGACATGTCCCTGTCCAAGATTGTGGAGCTGTTGCTTTCCTAGGGGGGGCTATGACGGAACAGGAAACCGGCCCCCAGGCGCCCCAGGATTCTTTGATTACAGCAGAATCCACGGGCCCCAAGGCACGCTGGTACATATTGCATACGTTTTCCGGGTACGAGCAGCGCGTGGAAAAAACCCTGCTCGAAATGATGCGCACCGGACAGGACAAAGGGTACATCAAGGAAGTGGTGGTGCCCACGGAGCGGGTGGTGGAACTGGTGCAAGGCATCAAACGCACCTCCACACGCAAGTTCTACCCCGGCTACGTGATGGTCAAGATGGTGATGAACGACGAGTCCGCCTACATGGTGCTCAACATCCCCAAGGTCTCGGCGTTTCTGGGTGGCAAGAACAAGCCCAGTCCCATGCATGAGCATGAGGCCCAGCGTATTCTTGATATGATGGTCAGCCGTCAGGAGCAACCCCGGCCCAAGTTCCATTTTGAACGCGGGGATGAAGTGCGCGTGATCGACGGGCCCTTCAACGGCTTCAACGGCGTGGTGGACGATGTCAATTACGACAAAGGCAAGCTGCGGGTGGAGGTTTCCATCTTCGGCCGCCAGACGCCGGTGGAATTGGACTTTGTCCAGGTGACCAAGGGCTAAGCCCCCCGGCACGCGGTTTTGCATCGAGACGGTTCAAGCGAGGCAGAAAGTCATGGCCAAGAAAATTACGGGCAAGGTGAAGCTGCAGCTCCAGGCCGGCAAGGCCAACCCTTCTCCGCCGGTGGGTCCCGCCCTGGGTCAGCACGGCGTGAATATCATGGAGTTCTGCAAGGCCTTCAACGCCAAGACCCAGGATCAGGTCGGCACCATCATTCCGGTGGAAATCACCATTTATGCTGACCGTACCTTCACCTTCATCACCAAGACCCCACCTGCCTCGGTGCTGCTGATGAAAGCAGCTAAGAAGGACAAGGGGTCCGGCGAGCCTAACCGCAACAAGATCGGTACCCTCACCATGGCTCAGGTGGAGGAGATTGCCAAGCTCAAGATGGTGGACATGACCGCCGCGGATCTGCCCGCTGCCATGAAGACCATCATGGGCACCGCCCGCAGCATGGGCATTGATATCCAAGGCTAGCTTCACAGGAGACACGTCATGCCCAAACACGGCAAGAACTATCGCAAAGCTGCGGAAGCCATTGATCCGCTGAAGCTCTATGACATCGAGGAAGGCATGAAGCTCGCCCTGGCGAGCCGCGTGGCCAAATTCGACGAAACAGTGGATGTGGCCATGAACCTGGGCGTGGATCCCAAGTACTCCGACCAGATGGTCCGCGGTGCCGTCACCATGCCCCATGGTCTGGGCAAAACCGTGCGCGTGGCCGTCTTCTGCAAAGGCGACAAGGTGGCCGAAGCCCGGGATGCCGGTGCGGACATCGTTGGCGGCGACGACTTGGTGGATCGGGTCAAGGAAGGCTTCCTTGAATTCGACAAGGCCGTGGCCACGCCGGACATGATGGCCAAGGTGGGCCAGATTGGCCGTATCCTCGGCCCCCGCGGGCTCATGCCCAACGCAAAGACCGGCACCGTGACCTTTGACCTGGCCACCGCCGTGCGCGAAATGAAGGCTGGTCGCGTGGAATTCAAGGTGGACAAGGCGGGCGTGCTCCATGCCCCCCTGGGCAAGGTGTCCTTTGGTCCGGAAAAGCTTCTGGACAACCTGAAGGCCCTGGTGGATCAGGTGGTTCGCCTGAAGCCCTCCGCCGCCAAGGGCACGTACCTGAAGAAGGTGGCCCTGGCCACCACCATGGGCCCCGGCGTGAAGGTGGATGCCATGAGCGTCCGCAAGATGCTGGAAGGGACCAACTAGGCCTGTTTGTCTTCCGGGCGAGGGGATGTCCGAGTTGTGCAAGGACATCCCCTCGCTTTGTTGATGTCAGGCGCGCTGCAACAGCGCCATACATAGCGCATTCCTTCCGCCGGCGCGCGGCGGAAGACGCGATAGAGGCGGGGGAACACGCAGTGTGCGTGGATTCCCGTCGATTGACAGACACGGGGACGAGTCGAAGACAGCAGGCGGGCGGCAACGCCCCGAAGCGTCCTGCCGAGACTTTGGCTCATTTTCTGTGCCTGAGGACTTTTTTCCCGGGATGTCCCGGGAAAAGGAGCAGTGACCATGGATAAAAACGCAAAAGCCGCCATCATCGACGCCTTGCGCGTCAAGGCAGGCAAGGCGCAGATCATGGTGGTCACGGACTTCAAGGGCCTCAAGGTGGAGGAAATGACCGACCTCAGGGTGAAGCTCAGAGCGCAGCAGATCGAACTGCAAGTCGTCAAGAACACCCTGGCGCGGATCGCCTTTGCCGAAAGCGCATTCAAACCCTTGGGCGACATGCTCAAGGAGAACTGCGCTGTGGTCATTGGATATGACGATCCGGTGCTGGCCGCCAAGGTCATCACCGATTACGCCAAATCCAACAAGAAGTTCACCATCCGCTACGCCAACCTGCAGGGCAAGCAGATCAGCGACGAAGGGCTCAAAGACCTTTCCAAGCTGCCGAGCCGGCCCGAGCTGCTGGCCCAGGCTCTGGGGACCATGCGCGCCGTGCCCCAGAACTTTGTGAGCCTGCTGGCCAATGTGCCTCGGTCGTTCTTGAATGTGCTGACCGCCATCAAAGACGAGAAGGAAAAGGCGGCCGCCTAGCGCCTCGCCACCATTCTTCACCCCTCAAGGAGCTTTCTAATGTCTACCGTGACCAAAGAACAAGTTGTTGATTTTATCTCCAATATGACCGTGCTGGAGCTGGCCGACTTCATCAAGGAACTGGAAGAAAAGTTCGGCGTGACTGCCGCTGCCCCCATGGCTGGCATGATGATGATGCCCGGCATGGGCGCTGGTGGCGATGCCCCGGCTGAAGAAGTGGAAGAAAAGACCGAGTTCGACGTCATCCTCAAGGATGCCGGCGGCAACAAGATCGCCGTCATCAAGGCCGTGCGCGCCCTCACCGGCCTGGGCCTGAAGGAAGCCAAGGACAAGGTGGACGCCGCTCCCCAGCCCATCAAGGAAGCCGTGTCCAAGGAAGACGCCGAAGCTGCCAAGAAGCAGCTGGAAGAAGCCGGCGCCACGGTGGAAGTCAAGTAGTTCCCCATCAGGCATGATGACCGGGCGCCTTGCTGCGGCGAGGCGTCCGGTTTTTTTTCTCCACAACCCTTGCATTTTTTACACGCGCGGGCTAAAAGACCCAGATACGGCGGCCCGCGATGGCGTCCATAAAGGCGTCTCCATTGCCAACGTGCCACACGAATGAGTTTTCATTCCAGATACTTGTTGCTGGCGTGAACGTCAACAGCCCTGGGCGCTCCCTCCTCGGAAGCGCTCGGGATGTTGTACGTTGCCCAGCTTTTTTTCATTTTTGGGAAATGCGCCGCTAACGGTCCATCTTATCGCCACAGGCCACGGTCTTCCCGTTCGCGCTGCCCTGCGCGCCGCGCCACCGCAGGCAGCATGGCTGGAAGACCGCAGTCCGCACACGCAAAGGATCGACAATGGGTCAGCTCGTCAAGAAATTCGGCAAGATTCACCACTCCCTGCCCATCCCGCACCTTTTGGACCTGCAGGTGGAGTCCTACAGGCAGTTCCTGCAAATCGGCGTGGCGCCGGAAGACCGCAAGCCCGATGTGGGCCTGGAAGCCGTGTTCCGCAGCGTCTTCCCCATCGAAGACTTTAACAAGACGGCCAGCCTGGAATATGTCGGCTACGAAATTTACGACCCCGAGTATGATGAGGACGAGTGCATCTCCAAAGGTCTGACCTTTGAAGCCCCCATCAAAATCATGGTCCGCCTGGTGGTCTATGATGTGGATGAGGAAACCGGCAACCGCACCATCCGGGACATCAAGGAGCAGCCCATCTATTTTGGCAAGCTCCCCCTGATGACGGACAAAGGCACCTTCATCATCAACGGCACCGAACGCGTCATCGTCAACCAGCTGCAGCGCTCCCCGGGCATCATCTTCGAGCACGACTCCGGCAAGACCCACTCCAGCCGCCGCGTGCTGTATTCCTGCCGCATCATCCCCATGCGCGGCAGCTGGCTGGACTTTGATTTCGATCACAAGGACATCCTCTATGTCCGCATCGACCGTCGCCGCAAAATGCCCGCCACCATCCTGTTCAAGGCCATGGGCATGAGCAAGGCGGACATCCTGGACTATTTCTACGAATCCGAGTGGTACCGCCTGGATTCCGAGCGCGTGCTCTGGGAAGTGCAAAAGCACATGTACCGCAAGGAAACTCCGGTCAACGACATCACCGACGCCGACGGCAAGGTCATCGTGGAGGCTGGCAAGCCCCTGACCAAACGGCACTGGCGCATCTTCGGGGAAAAGGGCATCGATGTGGTGCCCCTGGCCCGGGAGACCCTGGAAGGCCTGTTCCTGGCCAAGGACATGGTCAACCCCGAGACGGGCGAGGTCATGGCCGAAGCCGGGGACGAGATTACCACGGACCTTCTGAGCAAGCTGCATGCCGCCGGTGTGGACCGGCTGCCCGTGCTGCACACCCGCGGCACCGACGTCTCGCCCTCCATGCGCGACACCCTGATGCTGGACAAAACCGCAGACATGGAACAGGCCCAGGTGGAGATTTACCGGCGCCTGCGCCCCAGCTCCCCCCCCACGCCAGAAATCGCCGCGGCCTTTTTTGAGAACCTGTTCCGCAATGCGGACTACTACGACCTCTCCCCCGTGGGCCGCTACAAGCTGAACCAACGCTTGGGTTTCCCCCAGACCCGCGACGAGCGGACCCTTTCCGACGAGGACATCCTGGCCGCCATCCGCCTGTTGTGCCGCCTGAAGGACTCCCACGGCCCGGCCGACGACATCGACCACCTGGGCAACCGCCGCGTGCGGCCCGTGGGTGAGCTGGTGGAAAACCAGTACCGCATCGGCCTGGTGCGCATGGAGCGCGCCATCAAGGAGCGCATGAGCCTGCAGGAAGTGGCCACCCTGATGCCCCACGACCTCATCAACCCCAAACCCGTGGCGGCTGTGCTCAAGGAGTTCTTCGGCACCTCCCAGCTCTCCCAGTTCATGGACCAGACCAACCCCCTCTCCGAGGTGACCCACAAGCGCCGGCTTTCGGCCCTTGGTCCCGGGGGCCTCACCCGCGAGCGGGCCGGCTTTGAGGTGCGCGACGTGCACGTCTCCCACTACGGCCGCATCTGCCCCATTGAAACGCCGGAAGGGCCGAACATCGGCCTCATCGTCTCCCTGACCACTTACGCCCGGGTGAATGACTTCGGTTTCATCGAAACGCCCTACCGCGTGGTCAAGGACGGCAAGGTCACCGACGACATCCACTTCCTGGACGCCTCCCGGGAATACGACGAAGTCATTGCCCAGGCCAACGCCACCCTGCAGGAAGACGGCAGCTTCGAATCGGAGATGCTCACCACTCGGATGAAGGGCGATGTGCTCATGAGCCCGCGGGAAGAAGTGACCCTGATGGACATTTCGCCCAGCCAGATGGTCTCCATCTCCGCAGCCCTCATTCCCTTCCTGGAGCATGACGACGCCAACCGCGCCCTCATGGGCTCCAACATGCAGCGCCAGGCCGTGCCCCTGCTGCGGCCGGAAGTGCCCCTGGTGGGCACGGGCATGGAAGGCGTGGTGGCCAAGGACTCCGGCTCCTGTCTGCTGGCTGAGGGCGACGGCGTGGTGCGTTATGCCGACGCCCAGCGCGTCATCGTCAGCTACGAGGGCGACCTGCACAAACGCACCGGCGGGGTCAAGGCCTACGAACTACAAAAGTACCACAAGTCCAACCAGAACTCCTGCTTCGGCCAGCGGCCCCTGGTGGTTCCGGGCACTAAGGTCAAGCGCGGGGACGTGCTGGCGGACGGTCCCTCCATCCAGAACGGCGAACTGGCCTTGGGCAAGAACCTGCTGGTGGCCTTCATGCCCTGGTGCGGCTACAACTTCGAAGACTCCATCCTCATCTCCGAACGTGTGGTGAAGGAAGACGTGTACACCTCCGTGCACATCGAGGAGTTTGAAGTGGTGGCCCGGGACACCAAGCTCGGACCCGAGGAAGTGACGCGGGACATTCCCAACGTGTCTGAGGACATGCTGCGCAATCTGGACGAAAGCGGCATCATCCGCATTGGGGCCAACGTCAAGGCTGACGACATCCTGGTGGGCAAGATCACCCCCAAGGGCGAAACCCAGCTCACTCCGGAAGAAAAACTCCTGCGCGCCATCTTTGGCGACAAGGCCCGCGACGTCAAGAACACCTCCCTCAAGGTGCCCCCGGGCATCGAGGGGACCATTATCGACGTCAAGGTCTTCAACCGCAGAAGCGGGGAGAAGGACGAACGCACCAAGGCCATCGAGGATTGGGAACTGGCCCGTCTGGAGCGCATGGAGGGCCAGCATATCTCGGCCCTGACCAACAGCCTGCGCGACAAAATCTGGACCATGATCCAGGGCAAGCAGATTGCCACTAACCTGATGGGCAAGAAAAAGGGCCAGGTGCTGGCGGAAGCCGGCCACACCCTGACCCGCGACATGCTGGACGACGCGCCCATCAAGAAAATGGCGGGGCTGTTCAAGAGCAAGGAAACCAATGACGAAATCCAGGCCCTGCTGGACGAGTACGACAACCAGCTGGCCTTCATCAACCGGTTCTATGAAGTGAAGAAGGGCCGCGTGACCGAAGGCGATGACCTGCCCCCCGGCGTCATCAAGATGGTCAAGGTCCACATCGCCGTGAAGCGCAAGCTCTCCGTGGGCGACAAAATGGCCGGCCGCCACGGCAACAAGGGCGTCGTCTCCTGCATCCTGCCCATCCAGGACATGCCCTTCTTTGCCGACGGCACCCCCGTGGACATCGTCCTCAATCCCCTGGGCGTGCCCTCGCGTATGAACATCGGCCAGATCATGGAAACGCACCTGGGCTGGGCCGCCCGCGAGCTGGGAGCCCAGATTGCGGACATGGCCCAGAAGGCCGTGGACCCGCAGGTTCTTCGCGCGGAGATTGCCCGCATCTTCAACTCCAAGGAAATCGAGGCCATGCTGGCGGAAGTGTCCGATGCGGAACTCATCCCCATGGCCCGGGAGCTGCGCAACGGCATCGTCACCAAGACCCCGGTCTTTGACGGCGCCCATGAAGATGAAATCTGGCAGTGGCTGGCCATGGCCGGCCTGCCAGACAACGGCAAGAGCACCTTGTACGATGGCCGCACCGGCGACGAGTTCATGAACAAGGTCACCGTGGGTGTCATGTACATGCTCAAGCTGCACCACCTGGTGGATGAAAAGATCCACGCCCGCTCCACGGGTCCGTACTCTCTGGTCACGCAGCAGCCCCTGGGCGGCAAGGCCCAGTTCGGCGGCCAGCGGCTGGGGGAAATGGAAGTGTGGGCGCTGGAAGCCTACGGCGCGGCGCACCTGCTGCAGGAGTTCCTCACCGTCAAGTCCGATGACGTGGCCGGGCGCGTGAAGATGTACGAGAAGATTGTCAAGGGCGAGAACTTCCTGGAAGCCGGCTTGCCCGAGAGCTTCAACGTGCTGGTCAAGGAACTGATGAGCCTGGGGCTGGATGTGACCCTCATCGAAGAGGAGCGCAAAAAGGCCAAGCGGGAACCGCAGTTCCTTTCCAACAACTAATCCGGCAATTGCAGCAACCATCCCACGGCAATCACCTGTCACGCCAGGGAGTCGATACATGAGTCTGGACGATTTGTTCTCCTTCCGCGGCGCCGCCAACCAGGCGGTCACCAGCCATACCCTGAAGGCCATCAAGATCTCCATCGCTTCGCCGGAGAAAATCCGGGAGTGGAGCTTCGGGGAGGTCAAGAAGCCGGAGACCATCAACTACCGCACCTTCAAGCCGGAGCGCGACGGCCTGTTCTGCGCCAAGATCTTCGGCCCCGTGAAGGACTACGAGTGCAACTGCGGCAAGTACAAGCGCATGAAGCACCGCGGCATTGTGTGCGAAAAGTGCGGCGTGGAAGTCATTGCCTCCAAGGTCCGGCGCGAGCGCATGGGCCACATCGAGCTGGCTGCCCCCGTGGCGCACATCTGGTTCCTTAAAACCCTGCCTTCCAAAATTGGCACCCTGCTGGACATGACCATGGCGGACCTGGAAAAGGTCCTCTACTTCGATTCGTATGTGGTCCTGGATGCTGGTGGCACCACCCTGCAGAAGTACCAGGTCATCACCGAAGAACAGTACATGCAGGTGCTTGACCATTACGGCGAAGACGCCGTGAAGGTGGGCATGGGCGCGGAGGCCGTGCGTTCCCTGCTGGAAGAGCTGGAGCTGGAGCAGCTGCGCGTGGAACTGCGCGAGGAAAGCCAGACCACCCGCTCCCAGACCAAGAAGAAAAAACTCACCAAGCGGCTCAAGATTATCGAAGCTTTCCTGGAAAGCGGCAACCGGCCCGAATGGATGATTCTGGAAGTCATCCCGGTCATTCCGCCCGAGCTGCGCCCCTTGGTCCCCCTGGATGGCGGCCGTTTTGCCACGTCGGACCTGAATGACCTCTACCGCCGGGTGATCAACCGCAATAACCGTCTCAAGCGGCTCATCGAGCTGGGCGCGCCGGATATCATCATCCGCAACGAAAAGCGCATGCTTCAGGAAGCCGTGGACGCCCTCTTCGACAACGGCCGCCGCGGCCGGGCCATCACCGGCACCAACGGCCGGCCCCTGAAGTCCCTCTCGGACATGATCAAGGGCAAGCAGGGCCGGTTCCGGCAGAACCTGCTGGGCAAGCGCGTGGACTACTCCGGGCGTTCCGTCATCGTGGTGGGCCCCAAGCTCAAGCTGCACCAGTGCGGCCTGCCCAAAAAGATGGCCCTGGAGCTGTTCAAGCCCTTCATCTATGCCAAGCTGGAGGAAAGGGAGCTGGCCTCCACCATCAAATCCGCCAAGCGGATGGTGGAGCGCGAAGAGCTGGTGGTGTGGGACATTCTGGAGGAAGTGGTGCGGGAGTATCCCATCCTCCTGAACCGTGCGCCCACCCTGCACCGCCTGGGCATTCAGGCCTTTGAACCCATCCTGGTGGAGGGCAAGGCCATCCAGCTGCACCCCCTGGTCTGCTCGGCCTACAACGCCGACTTTGACGGCGACCAAATGGCCGTGCACGTGCCCCTGTCCGTGGAGGCGAATATCGAATGCCGCGTGCTCATGATGAGCACCAACAACATTCTTTCGCCCGCCAACGGCTCGCCGGTCATCGTGCCGTCCCAGGACATCGTGCTGGGGTTGTACTACCTTACCGTAGAGCGCAGCTTCCAGAAGGGCGAAGGCAAGATCTTCACCGCGCCGTGGGAAGTCATTGCCGCCTACGACGCCAAGACCGTGGATCTGCACGCCCGCATCAAGTGCCGCATCAACGGCGAACTGCTGGACACCACCCCCGGCCGCGTCATCCTGGGCCAGGTGATTCCTGAGCAGGTGCCCTTCGAAATGGTGAACCAGATCCTCACCAAGAAGAACATTGCCCGCCTGGTGGGCGAGACCTACCGCCGCGCCGGCACCAAGGCCACGGTCATTCTCTGCGACCGCCTCAAGGACACGGGCTACGAGTTCGCCACCCGCGCCGGCGTCACCATCGGCGTCAAGGACCTGCAGATCCCGTCCAAAAAGCCCAAGCTGCTGGAAGACGCCCGCAATGAAGTGGACCAGATCGAGCAGCAGTACCGCGAAGGCATCATCACCAAGACTGAGAAGTACAACAAGGTGGTGGACGTCTGGACCAAGGTCACCAACGCCGTCTCCAAGGAGATGATGGACGAGATCAGCCAGGAGTTCATCACTGATCCCAAGACCGGCAAGACCGAGGCCAACATCAGCTTCAACCCCATCTACATGATGAGCCACTCCGGCTCCCGAGGCAACGCGGACCAGATGCGGCAGCTGGCTGGCATGCGCGGCCTGATGGCCAAGCCCTCCGGCGAAATCATCGAAACGCCCATCACGTCGTCCTTCCGCGAAGGCCTTTCGGTGCTGCAGTACTTCACCTCCACCCACGGCGCCCGGAAGGGCCTGGCTGACACGGCCCTCAAGACCGCCAACTCCGGGTACCTCACCCGCCGTCTGGTGGACGTGGTGCAGGATGTGATCATCGGGGAAATCGATTGTGGCACCGTGGACGGTCTGGAAATCGGCCACCTGGTCAAGGGCGGGGACATCAAGGTCCGGCTGTCCGAGCGCATCCTGGGCCGCACCCTGCTGTTCCCCATCTTCGATCCGGACACCCTGGAAGAGCTGCTGCCGGCCAACACCCTCATCAACGAAGAACTGGCCCAGATGATTGAAGACCGGGGCATCTCCTCGGTCATGGTCCGCTCCACCCTCACCTGCCAGAGCCGCCACGGCGTGTGCGCCAATTGCTATGGGCGCGACTTGGCCCGGGGCGACCTGGTGAACATCGGCGAAACCGTGGGCATCATTGCTGCCCAGTCCATCGGCGAACCCGGCACGCAGCTGACCATGCGTACCTTCCACATCGGCGGCACGGCCTCGCGCGAAGTGGAACGGTCCTCCATCCAGGCCCAGCACGCTGGCACGGTCGCCATGTCCCGCGTCAAGATGGTCAAGAACGCCGAGGGCAAGTTCCTGGTGCTTGGCAAGAGCGGGCAAATCAGCATTGTGGACGAGCAGGGCCGCGAGCGCGAAAAATACGTCCTGCCCACGGGGGCCAAGCTCCACGTGCAAGCCGGGGATCAGGTCCGCAAGGGGCAGGTCCTGGCCGAGTGGGACCCCTTCAACGAGCCCTTCGTCACCGACGTGGACGGCGTGGTGAAGTTCACGGACATCATCGACGGGAAGACCTTCCAGGAAAAGACCGACGAAATCACCAAGATGGCTACCCAGACCATCATTGAATACCGGTCCACCAACTTCAAGCCGTCCATCTCCGTGTGCGACGCCTCGGGCACGCCCCGGCTGCGGCCGGATTCGGCCATCCCGGCGGTGTTCACCCTGCCCGTGGGGGCCATCCTCATGGTGCGTGACGGCATGGAAGTGAAGGCCGGCGACATCATCGCCCGCAAGCCCCGGGAAACCTCCAAGACCAAGGACATCGTGGGCGGTCTTCCCCGCGTGGCCGAGCTCTTCGAGGTCCGCAAGCCCAAGGACCTGGCCGTGGTGTCGGAAATCGACGGCATTGTCACCCATGGCGCGGAATCCAAGGGCAAGCGCCGCCTGGTGGTCACCCCCGAAGCCGGGGAGCCCAAGGAATACCTCATCCCCAAGGGCAAGCACATCACTGTGCAGGATGGCGACTTCGTGGAAGCCGGGGAACTCCTGACCGAAGGCTACCCCGAGCTGCACGATATCCTCAAGATCAAGGGCGAAAAGTTCCTGGCCAACTACCTGGTGGAAGAAATCCAGGATGTGTACCGCTTCCAGGGCGTAAACATCAACGACAAGCACATCGAGGTCATCGTCCGGCAGATGCTCAAGAAAATCAGCATCCTGGATCCGGGCGACACCACCTTCCTCCTGGGTGAGCAGGTGGACAAGCACCGCTTCATGGAAGAAAACAACCGCGCCATCATGGAAGGCAAGCGGGCTGCCCAGGGCGAGCCCCTGGTGCTGGGCATTACCCAAGCCTCCCTCACTACGGACAGCTTCATCTCCGCGGCGTCCTTCCAGGAAACCACCAAGGTGCTCACCGAAGCCTCTCTGCTGGCCAAGGAAGATCCCCTGCGCGGCCTCAAGGAAAACGTCATCGTGGGCCGGCTCATCCCGGCGGGCACGGGCTACCGCAAGTATGTGGATGCGGAAATCATTGTCCCCGACCAGCCCGAGCGCCCCGACAAGTTCCTGGAGGAGCTGGAGGACAACCCCCTGCTCATCGACGGGTAGCCGGCGGTTCGAGCAGCATGGTATGACTGGCGGCGCCCTTCGGGGCGCCGCTTTTTTTGAGCTGGCCCCATCCTTCCATTAGACTTCGCCATGGCTTTCCAGTAAGAAGGGCCGGAGCGCAGGCGCAGGGCAGGGACCCCCCGGCCCGCACGTTGCGCGCGCCACTCCTTGCGGCCCCTCGGGCAGGCAGGGCATCCGCCTTTCCAACGCGCCAGCCATACGCCAGACACACGAATGACCGATCCAAAATTCATTAGAAATTTCAGCATCATCGCGCACATCGACCATGGCAAGTCCACCCTGGCCGACAGGCTCATGGAAAAAACGGGCCTGATTACCGATCGCGACAAACGCGAGCAGTACTTGGACCGCCTGGAGCTGGAGCGCGAGCGCGGCATTACCATCAAGGCCCAGAGCGTGCGCCTGCCGTACAAGGCGGCGGACGGTGCCCAGTACATCCTGAACCTCATCGACACCCCCGGCCATGTGGACTTCAGCTACGAAGTCTCCCGCTCCCTGGCCGCCTGCGAGGGGGCGCTCCTGGTGGTGGACGCCACACAGGGCGTGGAGGCCCAGACCCTGGCCAACGTGTACCTGGCCCTGGATCACAATCTGGAAATCATCCCCGTGCTGAACAAGGTGGACCTCCCCAGCGCCGACGCCGACCGCGTGAAGCAGGAGGTGGAGGAGAGCATCGGCCTGGATTGCGCCGAGGCCATTGCCGTCTCTGCCAAGACCGGGCTCAATGTGGAGAAGGTCCTCGAGGCCATCGTCACCAAACTGCCGCCGCCCACGGGGGATGCCAGCGCCCCCCTGCGGGCCTTGATTTTCGACTCCTGGCACGACAGCTACCAGGGCGTGGTGGTACTCTTCCGCATCCTGGACGGCTCCATCCGTGTGGGCCAGAAAATCCGCATGCACTCCACCAAAAAGGACTTCGAAGTCACCAAGTTGGGTGTGTTTTCGCCGGAGGCCCTGGCCGTGCAGGAACTGTCCGTGGGCGAGGTGGGATTCCTGACCGCAAACATCAAGAACCTGGGCGACGCCAACGTGGGCGACACCATCACCGACCCCTTAAACCCCACGGACAACCCCTTCCCGGGATTCAAGAAAATCAAGCCCATGGTCTTCTGCGGCCTGTACCCCACGGAGCCTGCGGAGTACGAATCCCTCAAGTTCGCCCTGGAAAAGCTGCAGATCAACGACACAGCCTTCAGTTTTGAGCCGGAAACCTCCCAGGCCCTGGGCTTTGGCTTCCGGGCTGGGTTCCTGGGCATGCTGCATATGGAGATTATCCAGGAGCGGCTGGAGCGGGAGTTCGAGGCGCAACTCATCACCACCGCGCCCACCGTGGCCTACCGGGTGGAGACCACCAAGGGCAAGGTCGTCGAAATCGACAACCCCGCCTCCCTGCCGCCGCCCGGGGATATCGCCTCCTTTGCCGAGCCGTATGTGCGTATGGAAATTCACGTGCCCAACGAGTTCGTGGGGGCCATCTTTGCCCTGTGCGAGGAGCGCCGCGGCATCCAGAAGGACGTGCGCTTCCTCACCTCGGCCCGGGTCATCATCACCTATGAGCTCCCCTTTGCGGAAATCGTCTTCGACTTTTTCGACCGCCTCAAGTCCTGCACCAAGGGCTACGCCTCCCTGGATTACGAGATCATCGACTACCGGCCGGCAGACTTGGTGAAGCTGGATATCCTCATCAATTCCGAGCCCGTGGACGCGTTGTCCACCATCGTCCACCGGGACAACGCTTACCGCATGGGGCGGCTGGTGGCCTCCAAGCTCAAGAATACCATCCCGCGGCAGCTCTTTGAAGTCATCATTCAGGCCGCCATTGGCATGAAGGTCATTGCACGTGAGCGCATCGCGCCCATGCGCAAAAACGTCACCGCCAAATGCTATGGTGGGGACATTACCCGTAAGCGTAAGTTGCTGGAAAAGCAAAAAGAAGGCAAAAAGCGCATGAAGCGCATGGGCAACGTGGAAATCCCGCAGGAAGCCTTCCTCGCCGCCCTGAAAGTAGGGGACGACTAGTGTCACGGAGCCGCTGGCTCAGCATACCCCCCGTCTTTGCTGCGGCGACTTTCAGCAATCAACAAGGAACACTCGCATGACTCCTCGCTGGCAAAAAATGCTCAAGGAATACGCAGAGGCGCTCATCATCGCCTTTGTGCTGGCCATGTTTATTCGCGCGTTTGTGGTGCAGGCCTTCACCATCCCTTCGGGGTCCATGCTCCAGACGCTGCAAATTGGAGACTACCTGCTGGTTTCCAAGCTCTCCTACGGCGTCAAAGTGCCCTTTACCCACAGTTATTTGACCATGTGGGCCACGCCTGAGCACGGCGACATCATCGTGTTCGAGAATCCCAACGATCCTTCCAAGGACTTCATCAAACGGGTCATCGGCTTGCCCGGGGACACCATCGAAATCAAGGACAAGCAGGTCTTCCGCAACGGCCAGCTCCTGGAAGAATCCTATGTGCAATATGTAGACCCCAATGTGGTGCAGGGCCCGCGGGATCACAAGGACCCCATCGTGGTGCCCGACGGCAACTACTTTGTCATGGGCGACAACCGCGATGACTCCCTGGATTCCCGATTCTGGGGCTTTGTGCCCGTGGGCAACCTGCGGGGCAAGGCCTGGATGATCTACTGGTCCTGGGAAAGCATGGGCTCCATCCGCTGGAACCGCATCGGGACCCTGGTGCATTGACGCAGGCATGATCGCCGCCGCCGCCTGCGCCGCGTTGTACGGCATAGACGCCTTTGCAGTCTCCCTGGAAGTGGACTGCGCCCGCCAGGGGTTGCCGGGGTTCTCCCTGGTGGGCCTGGCCGAAGGCGCGGTGAAGGAAGCCAAGGAGCGGGTGTTTGCGGCGCTGAAAAATGCCGGCTACCGGCTGCCGCCGGCACGCATCACCGTCAACCTGGCCCCGGCGGACCGACGCAAGGAAGGCAGCGGCTTTGACCTGCCCCTGGCCCTGGCCCTGTTGGCTGCGGCGGAGACGCTGCCGGCCGAAGCCCTGCGAGGGTGGCACGCCTGCGGCGAACTCTCCCTCACCAGCCAGCTCAGGCCCGTGCCCGGAGTGCTGCCACTGGCCATCCGGGCCAGGGCCGAGGGCGCGCGCGGACTGCTGTGCCCCGCGGCCAATGCCGCAGAGGCGGCGGTGGTGGAAGGGTTGGACGTCTATCCCGTCTCCAGCCTGGGCGAGGCCGTGGCCCACCTCA
>JAIWOE010000076.1 GCA_020217165.1 Desulfovibrio sp.
GTATTTCAGCATGCCGGCACCCTGACTGCCAGCCTGGGACCGTCCATCCTGCGGTGGGAAACCGCCGCCCTCACCGTGCTGGCCCTGCGCTTTTGGGGGCAGGCCCAGGGGGCCGGAGGCGCGGGTGCCGCCTGAGGATCGCCGCCCCCTGGCCGAGCGCCTGCGGCCGGCCACCCTTGCGGACGTGGCCGGACAACAGCACCTGCGCAAAAAGCTGCAGTCGTATCTGGATGCCCCCCGCCTGCCCAGCCTGCTCCTCTTTGGTCCGCCCGGGTGCGGCAAGTCCAGCCTGGCCTTGCTCCTGGCCGCCTCCACCGGCCGACCCCACGTGCGGGTGAGTGCGCCGGAAGCCGGACTGGCCGAACTGCGCAAGCGGCTCCAGGGCGTGAGCGTGCTGGTGCTGGACGAGCTGCATCGGTTTTCCAAGGCCCAGCAGGATTTCTTTTTGCCAGTGCTGGAATCCGGCGAGGTGACACTCATCGCCACCACCACGGAAAACCCGTCCTTTTCCGTCACCCGGCAGCTGTTGTCCCGGCTGCATGTGCTCAAGCTGGCCCCCCTGGACCGCGAGGCCCTGCTGCAGGTGGCGGCCCGGGCCTGCGGAGAGCTGGGGATGTGCCTGGAGGAAGCGACCCTCGGTCTCCTGGCCACGGCCAGTCACGGGGACGCCCGCACCCTGCTCAACCTGTTGGAACACGCCGCCTCCCTGCCCGAGGACGCCCGCTCCCTGGAAGCCATCCAGGAACGCCTACCAGAGCTGCTGTTGCGGCACGACAAGAGCGGCGACAGCCATTACGAGCTGGCCTCGGCCCTCATCAAATCCATCCGGGGGAGCGATCCGGACGCCGCGGTCTATTACCTGGCCTGCCTGCTCACCGGCGGGGAGGATCCACGCTTCGTCTGCCGCCGGCTGGTGCTCTCGGCCTCCGAGGACGTGGGCCTGGCCGATCCCCAGGCCTTGCCCCTGGCCGTTGCCTGCCTGCAGGCGGTGGAATCCATCGGCATGCCCGAAGGTTTCATCCCCATGGCCCAGACTGCCGTGTACTTGGCCCTGGCACCCAAGAGCAATTCCACCTACCTAGCCTACCACGCCGCCCAGGCCCATCTGAAAAAGCACGGCCCTTCCCCGGTGCCCCTGCACCTGCGCAACGCGGCCACGGCCCTGCAAAAGGAATGGGGATTTGGCAAGGGATACAAGTATCCCCACAACTTCCCGGGCGCCTGGGTGGAACAGCAGTACCTGCCCGATGCCGTGGCCGGCACACGCTTTTACCACGCCAAGGACCAGGGCGCCGAGCCCCTGCTCAACGGCTGGGGCGCTCCGGAGGAATAGTCCCGGCGTGGCCTTCTGCCGTCGAAGTGGCGTGGAGTTGTTCCAGAATCCAGGCTGCTGCCGCCGTAAAATCCACCGCCACAAAGTCCGGTGCAGGCCCGGGGCGTGCAAGCTCCGCTGCGCCGTGGCCTGTGGTCACCAGAATGGCGGGAATGCCCACGGCCCGGCCCAGGGCCACATCCGAACGTTTATCCCCGATCATGAAGGATCCCTTGAGCTGGATGCCCAGGTCCGCCACGGCGGCATGGATGAGCCCCGGCGCAGGCTTGCGGCAGACGCAGGCCCGCGCTTCCCGTCCGCCCTGTTTGAACTGGTTGCCCTCTTTGCCGGGCGGGGCGTGGGGGCAGTAATACACATGCCGCAAGGGAACGCCCTGGGCAGCCAGCAAAGCCTGCATCCTGGCATGTACGGCATCCACCTCCGCACAGGTGAAATACCCCCGGCCCACGCCGGACTGGTTGCTCACCACCACCGGCAGCAACCCGGCCGCCACAAGCCGCGCCAGCCCGGCCGCCACACCGGGCAGGAGCTCCACCTGCTCCGGCTCGCAGAGGTAATGCTTGTCCTTGATGAGGACGCCGTCTCGATCCAGAAACACGGCAGGGGGCATGAGGCCTCCGGAAGGTTCAATCTCGGGGGGGCGCGCGCTGTCCCGCTTCCGGCCTGTGTTCCACACCGCCACGGGAGTTGGCAAGTCCCGGCCGGCCCCGGCGTGCGCCGAGGGGCGGCTCTGCCATGGCTTGCTGTTGGACTTCCGTGGCAGATCGGATATACTGGTTGCCTGCTTATGACCACGGGGAGTGTTTGAGCCAGGAGGGGGGGCATGCGCCGTTGCGTCTTGTTGTGTTTGCTGTTGCTTGCGGCGCTTTCCATTGTCGCCGCCCATGCCGCGCCTGACCCGGTGCGGCGGGTGTTCGTGATCCAGAGCTACAACCCGGAATACGTCTGGTGCCGGACCATCAACCTTGGCCTGGCCGAGGCCCTGCACGGCATCCCCGTGGAAATCGAGACGGTCTACCTGGACGCCAAACGCACGCCCGATCAGGCCCAACTCCAGCAACACGCCGACGACGCCTTTGCCCGCCTGGAGGCCTTTGATCCCCACGTGGTGGTGAGCGTGGACGACGTGGCCCAGGCCCTGGTGGTGGCGCCCCGGCTCAAGGGCCGTGACCGGCCCCAGGTGATCTTTTGCGGCGTCAACGCGCCCCTGTCCCGGTATGGCTTTCCTGCAGCCAACATCTCCGGCGTGCGCGAGCGCTGGCACTACCGCGAAGGCTTTGCCCTGCTCAAACGCATCGTCCCCCAGGCCCAGCGGGTGGCATTCCTCGTGGAATCATCCGATGCCGGGGGGTATATTGTCGATGACCTGCTGCACGACCTGGAGGAAAACGGCCCGTATGACCTGGAACTGGCCGGCGTGGAGCAGGTGCGAACCTTCCAGGCCTGGAAGGAGCGGATCCTCTATTACCAGACCCATGCCGACGCCCTGGCCCTGGGGCTGTACAATGCCCTGCTGGACGACAATGGCACGGTGGTGCATCCTGATGATGTGATGGCCTGGACCAACCGAGTCAACACCCTGCCCACCCTGGGTTTTTCCGATGTGGCCATGGAGCATGACCTGCTGTGCGGCATTCTGGAATCCGGGCACGAGCAGGGCTACCTGGCCGGCCTCATGGTGCGGGAGGTCTTCACCGGCGTCATTGCCGGGCGGCTTGCCCCGCGCATCAACGAGCGCGGTATGGTGATGGTCAACCTCAAGACGGCGGAACGGCTGCAACTGCCCATGCCGTATGAAATCATCGAAGCCGCAGGGGTTGTGCTGCGATGAGGGCGGGCCGGCTGCTGCATGCCCTCCCGCCCGAAGGCCGGGGCAAGCTTGCGCCGGTATTGTCCATCCTTCTCGGCGGCCTGGTGCTCATCACCATCGTCTCTTACATCCATACCAAACGCGCCGCCGAGGAGCTGGCCATGGGCCACGCCGTGCAAGCCCTGCGCTTCCTGAATCTGGAGTTGAACAACCAGATCCTGGAGTTGCGGCGCAACCTGACCCAGTGGAGCAAGGAAGAAATCTTTTCCCTGGCCCTGGCCAACACCTACCTGGGCCTTTCCGCCCGAGGGGCGGCCAACGGCCGGCTGGTGGAACGGCTGCAGGACAGGGATATCTCCCGCATCACCCTGGCCAATGCCAGCGGGGAAATCCTGGCCTCGTCCGACCCGGGCATCGTCGGCGCCATCAACGTGGCGGATCGCGAGTTCTTCCGCCGCTCCCTGGCCGGGGAGCTGGCCATGGAGAGCTTCGCCACGGGCCGGTATGTGGATCATCCCATCACCATCCTCTCCACCGTGGTCCGGGGCACAGAGGCACCAGAGCCCGGGGTATTGTATCTGGTGCTGAACACCCACCGCTTTGCCCAGCGCCTGCTGGACGAACTGCGTGTGGGCCAGAGCGGCGGCGCCGTGGTGCTGGATGCGAACTCCGGAGTGGTCATCGCTCCCTCCTGGGCCGCACCCGGCCAGTTCAACCCCGGCCCGCACCGGGCAGCCCTGGAGGCTGTGGCCGGCACGGGGCAGGTGCTGCGCTATCGCAACAGCATCGACGGCAAGGAAGTCGAACGCATGGCCGTGGCCAGCCGCAACCCCCAGACTGGCTGGCTGCTGGTGGTGGAGGCGGACACCCACGAAATCCTGGCCCCGGCCGCCTGGCTGGCCACGGTGAATGGCCTCATTTCCCTGTGCATCCTGGTGCTGGCGGCCTTTGCCCTGGCGGCCCTCAACCAGGCCCTGGGAGGCCTGCGGGCCTCCGAGGCGCGGTACCGGTCCCTTATCGAAACCAGTCCCCTGGGCATTGCCACGGTCAATCAGCGCGGACAGGTCACCTACCTGAACGAACGGGCCAGGAGCATCCTGGGATTGCCCCCCGCCGCCCCCCTGAAGGAGGGCTGGCAACCAAGGCTGGAGGACGAGGCCGGGCTTCCCATGCCCCCGGACACCCTGGTCTCGGTGCTGACGGATGGCGCCCCCATGCGCGGCTGGACCGCCTGGCACCGCCTGCCCGACGGCCAGCGGCGCGTGCTCTCCCTCAACGCAGCGCCCCTCTCGCCCCCCAATCAGGAACCCGGGGTGGTGGCCGTGATGGAGGATGTGACAGACCTGTACAAGGCCCGTCAGGTGCTGCAGCACTCCAAGGAAGAACTGGAAACTCTGGTGGAGCGCCGCACCCGGGAACTCACCGAGGCCAATCGCCGCCTGCTGGAGCTGGACGAACTCAAGAGCGCCTTCCTTAGTACCGTATCCCACGACTTGCGCACCCCCCTCACTTCCGTGCTGGGGTTTGCCAAACTCATCCACCGGGAGTTTTCCCGGCGCTTTGTCCCTCAGGCCGAGGACCCCAGACTGGCCAAAAGCGCGGCCACCATCCTGGCCAACCTGGACATCATCGTGCACGAGGGGGAACGCCTGACCCGGCTGATCACTGACCTGCTGGACTTTTCCCGGCTGGATTCAGGGCATTATCAATGGAAAGACATCCCGGTGGACCTGGCCTCCCTGGCCCGGGATGCCGCCCGCACCATGACGCTGGCCTTTGCCGAGAAGCCCGGCGTGGCCCTGCGGCTGGAGATTCCCGAATCCCTGACGCCCATGTCCCTGGACCCGGATCGCATCATGCAGGTGCTGATGAATCTGCTGTCCAATGCCCTGAAATTCACCACCCGGGGCGAGGTGCTGCTGTTCGTGCGCGAGGGAGTTTCCGACCATGCAGACGGAGCAGACGTGGTGCAGCTGGGCGTGACGGATACCGGCCCGGGCATTCCCGCCGAGGAGCAGCTGCGCATCTTCGACCGTTTTTATCAGGTGGGTGGCAATGTGGAGACCAACAAGCCCCTGGGCGCGGGGTTGGGTCTGGCCATCTGCAAGCAGATCGTGGAACACTATGGAGGACGCATCCGCATCCAGTCAGCGCCTGGCCATGGCAGCACCTTTGTGGTGGAACTGCCCCGGCAGCCGGCGGAGTGCCTGCCAGCATAATCCTCGGCACATGCAATCGCGCGCCTAGTGTTATGCAACATGGTGCGCGCAACGAAGCAAATTCCTGCAACGCTGCATGCAGTGCAAGGAAAATGCGGCTGCAACTGCTGCGCCGGTGACTCTTGCGTCAAGCAACGAAAGAAGGGGACCGGCTTTTGCCAGTCCCCTGTACTTTCGGTGGTGGGCCATCAAGGAGTCGAACCTTGAACCAATGGATTAAGAGTCCACTGCTCTGCCAGTTGAGCTAATGGCCCACGTCGTTCGTGAGAAAATGCTTCTAGCCAAGGCGGCAGAGGAAGTCAATCCTTGTGTCCACATTTTTTTTCAGGCACACAAAAAAAATGATCGCACCTCGTTGTACCCCCCCCTTGGCAAGAGTTGTTATGTTCGTGGCATGGTTCGTCCTTTTCCTGGCCTGCAGCCCGATTGCCGGGCCTGGGAGGGCAGCCTTTGCCCAGGATTCCACCCATGTGCTGGAGTGGGAACTGGCCGCCAGCCCGGATGGCGGGCTCACGGCAGTGCTGTGGGTCACCCCTGGCCCGGGGCTGTACACCTACAGTCATACCCCCGGCCTGCTGGGGCAGCCCACCACCTTTACCCCGGCCGATGACACCGTGCAGGCCGTGCGCTACATGCCCGGGGTGGAGAAACCCGACGCCTTTGATCCGGGCACCATCGTGCGGGCCTACCTGGATCGCACCCCCCTGTTCCTGGAACTCGCGGCTGGCGCGGCCTCCTTCCCCCTGGAGGTGCACGGCGAACTGCAGATGCTCTTTTGCTCCGACACGAGCTGCTGGCCCGTGCGCGAGGCCGTTTCCCACCGCTGGGAGAGCCGGCCCCAGGCTATGGGCTCCCTGACCGAGCCCCCCCTGCAGGCCCTGCATGCGGCGTCGTTGCCGGGCACCGTGGCCCTTGCGGCATCGCCCGACGCCACGCCTGCGGCAGCCCCGCCAGCCGATGCCTACGATTTCGCCCCGCAGTTCTTCCGCCCCGGCCTGGAGGTGGGCGGCCTGGGCAAGGCCCTGCTGCTGGCCTTCCTGGCCGGCATGCTGCTCAACGCCATGCCGTGCGTGCTGCCGGTGCTCAGCCTCAAATGTTCCGCCATCCTGGCCGTCAGCGGCCAGGAAGCCAGGACCGAGCAGGAACGCCGGTTCCGCGAGCATTCCATCTGGTTTGCCGTGGGTATCCTGTGCTATTTCTTTATCCTGGGCGGTGTGCTGGGCCTGGCGGGCCTGGCCTGGGGGCAGCTGTTTCAGCAGCCGGCCTTGCTGCTGGGCCTGGGGGTGGTGCTGTTCCTGTTGGGATTATCCCTCTTTGGCGTGTTCGACCTGCCCATGATCGACCTCAAGGGCAACACCGGTCCCTCGGACCGGCCGCGGTTGCAGGCCTTCAGCACCGGCATGCTGGCCACCCTGCTGGCCACCCCCTGCAGCGGGCCGCTTCTGGGCGGGGTATTGGGCTGGACCCTGAGCCGCTCCCCCTCCACCATCCTGCCGGTGTTCATGGCCATTGGCGCCGGCATGACCGTGCCCTACCTGGGCATGGCCGTCTGGCCCGGCCTGGTGCGTGTGCTGCCGCGCCCGGGCACCTGGAACATCCACCTGGAGCGGGGCGTGGGCTTTCTGCTGGTGGGGACCACCATTTATCTGGTGCAGATCCTGCCGCAATCCCTGCTCACCCCGGCCCTGATCTGCCTGTGGGCCGCCGGCTTTTCCGCCTGGATGTGGGGCCAGTGGACCACCCTCTCCCAGCCCCGCGGCCTGCGCTGGGGCATCCGAGGCGCCGCCGCCCTCCTCTTGGCCGCCACCATGACCTGGGCCCTCACCCCCGCCCCTGCCGGGGTGGCCTGGGAGCCCTTCGATCCCGTCCAGTTTGAAGCCCGCCTGGGCGCACAGCCCATTTTGATGGACTTCACCGCCGACTGGTGCCCCAACTGCAAGGTCCTGGAACGCACCACCCTGCGCGACGCGGTCATCAAACCCCTGCAGGAGCGGTACGGCCTGGTCCTCATCAAGGTGGACATGACCCAGGAAGACGCCCGCAAAATGGCCCTGCTCAAGGCCCTGGGCAGCCAGTCCATTCCCGTGGTGGCCCTGTTCCCGCCGGGAGACGCCGCCGCCAGCCCGGTGGTGCTGCGCGACATCTTCACTTCCGGACAACTCACCGACGTGCTGCAGAACACTCTATCCCCATCGCCCTGAGCCCAAGGAACACGGCATGGCCGCAACTGGCAAACTCTATCTGGTGCTCATGGGCCTGCCAGCCACGGGCAAGTCCGTGCTGGCGCGCAAACTGCAGGAAACCCTGGCTGGCGACGGCCGCAACGTCCGAATTTTCAACAACGGGGATGTGCGCCGCCGCCTGTTTCCTCGCAACACGTCCTTTGCGGAATTCTATAACCCGGATAATGCGCAGTATTCCGCCCTGCGGGATGAGATTGCCCTCATCAACATTTATGAAGCCAAGAACTGGCTGATGGAAGGCGGCGAAATCGCCATCCTGGACGCCACCAACGTCAGTCGCGCCCGCCGGGCCAAAATCGAATCCCACCTGCACGAGCATCCCATTCTGTACATCGAGACCGTCAACAACGATCCGGAACTCTACGCCTATTCCATCGATCGCAAAACCCGGCTGCCGGAATTCGCCCACCTGTCTTACGAAGAGGCCCGGCAAAGCTTTGAAGAACGCATCAACTTTTACCGCAAGCTGTACTGTCCCCTGAACGACGAGCGGAACCATCTGGTGCTGGACACCCTGAACAACCGCGTCCTCAAGGAGCATATTCAGGACCACATTCCGCATTACTTTCAAATTCGTGACCTACTGGTGGCGGACTGGGTCAAGGGCCTGTATCTGGTACGCCACGGGGAAACCACCTGGAACGCGGAACAACGCATCGGTGGCGATCCCCTGCTCAACGACCGCGGCCATGCCCAGGCCCGTGCCATGGCCGAACGCCTCAAAGGCCTGCCCCTGGGCTTCGTCTTCACCAGTTCCAGGCAGCGCACCCACCAGATGGCCGAGCCCCTGCTCTGCGCCAGACCCGAGGCCCGGCACATGGTGATCAAGGAATTCGACGAAATCCACGCCGGCATCTGCGAGGGCATGACGTATGAAGAAATGCGGCGGACACTGCCCCAGGAATTCTCCGCCCGCAGCGCGGACAAATATCAGTATACCTATCCAGGTGGAGAAAGCTATGTCACCCTGCTCTCGCGGGTGGGGCGCGGGCTCAAGAAGGCCCTCTGGATCGCAGGCATCTCCCAGAACATTTGCATCGTGGGGCATCAGGCGGTAAACCGCGCCATCCTGGCCCAGTTCCTGTTCCGCAGGCTCCAGGATGTCCCCTACATCAACATCCCGCAAGAAAAGTATTATCATATTATCAGCCTACAAGAACGAAAAGTGGTGGAGCTGGTGCAGTACTGAATTCCTGCCCGAGCCCCCCAGCCATGCCCAATGAATATCGCCCACAACTTGACAATATCGTCCACTTTCCGCTCAAGACCAGCCTCCACAGTTGACCGTTTGCACAAGTTGGGTACAAGAACCCCGGCGGCGGAAATGTTCCGGGAAACTCCCCTCCTTTTTATTGGACGAACCTCATGAAGCTGACATTGCGAACTGTCGTGGTCTGCGTGGCCGTGGCCTGCCTGCTCTGCGTTGTCGGGACGGTGCTGGCCGCCTTTTTCCTGGCATTGGATCAGGCTGGCCCAGCCGGGGCTGGCGTGGCGGACCAGGCCTCCCTGGCCAGGGCCCGCACCACGGCCCTGCTGGCCGGGCTGGCCGCCGTGGCCCTTGGCGCTGGTGTGCTGGATTTCTTCGTCCGCCGGCATCTGCTCAAGCCCCTACGGGACCTGGCGGCCTACGCTGATGCCGTGGCCCATGGCGAGCGGCCGCCCTGCGTATCCGGGCAGTTCATCGGCCGATTGGCCAGCCTGCGCACCTCCCTGTGCACCATGGTGGACACCCTGCACGACGCCCTGGACAAGGCCGACGCCCTGGCCCGGGATGCGAGGGAACACGCCCTGGAGGCAGACGCCTCCCGTCGCAAGGCCCAACAGCTCATCGTCAAGGACGAAACCCGCCGCACCGGCATGCTCGCCGCCGGGGAAACCCTGGAAACCGTGGCCGACTCCATCGCTTCCATGGCCAGGGAGCTCAAGCAGGTGGCCGCCGAGGTGGGCGAAGGCGCCGCCGGTCAGCAGATGGAGGTGGACCGCACGGCCGACGCCGTCTCCACCATGACCAGCGCCTTTGACCATGCCTCTGCCCGCGCCCGCCAGGCGGCCCACAGCGCCGATACCGCCCGCAACCAGGCCGCCCAGGGCGCCACGGTGGTGGATCAGTCTGTGGATGCCATCACTTCCGTGCGCGAGCAGGCCGCTGCCCTGACGGAAAACATGGCCCACCTGGGCCGGCAGGCAGAAAGCATTGGTGCGGTGATGACTGTCATTTCCGATATCGCCGATCAAACCAATCTCCTGGCCCTGAACGCCGCCATTGAGGCCGCCCGTGCGGGGGATGCCGGCCGGGGCTTTGCCGTGGTGGCCGACGAGGTGCGCAAGCTGGCCGAAAAAACCATGCAGGCTACCCGCGAGGTGGGTGCGGCCATCCAGGGCATTCAGCACGGCGCCCGCACCAGCCTTTCCCATGTGGAGGATGCCTCCAAGGCCGTGGAAGACGCCGCCTCCCGGGCCGCGCAATCCCGCGCCGCCCTGACGGACATCGTCTCCCTGGCCCAGGGCGCGGCCAACGAAGTGCAGGAGCTGGCCAGCGTCATCGAACAACAGGCCGGCGCCAGCGCAGAGATCAGCCAAGCCGTGACCCGCATCCATGAAATCTCCGCCCGCACCACCGAAGGCATGCTCAGCGCCAGCCGTACCATCGCCGCCCTGAGCCGCCAGGCCGAGGAACTGGTGACCTGCAACGGCGTGCTGCAGCTCATCGGCAAGGGGGAGGTGCAGGCCCAGCTGGAGCGCATGGCCGCCGGCATGCAGGCCATGGAGTCCGCACACATGGAGGCGGACATGCGCCGCGCCGCGGCCGCATCTCCGTATTTTGAGCTGCTGTATGCCACGGATGCCAAGGGGGTGCAGATCACCGCCAACATCGGCGGCGCGGGGCTGCAGCACCTGAATGATGCGGCAGCCAAAGGGCGCAACTGGAGCAACCGGCCCTGGTTCGCCGGCCCCCTCAAGCTGCAGGACACTTACATTTCGCCGGTATACGTCTCCTCGGCCACCAACTCGCCGTGCCTCACCATCTCCACACCCATCTGGCGGGGCGAGATTGTGGTGGGTGTGCTGGCGGCGGACATCCGAGTCACGACCGGGTCGTGAGCAGGCACGGCTTGGCACCAGGATTCAGCAGCGCGCCAGGGCAACCTGGCGCGTTTTTTGTTGCATCACGGAAAGAGCACTGCAACACCGTTAGTAGCATGAAATTCAAATTAATGGCACTAATGATATACGAGTAGTAAAATATTGTTCCTTGTTCGCCATGAACAAGTTTTCACAAGCAAAGCAGTCGAAGGCACAGGAAAAAGCATTGACACGCCCTGCAGCCAGGGGTAGATATGATTTCTAACGCCTTACCAAGACATGCATTATCAATGGGTTCATCAGCGCTTCACGCTTTCTGGGCCTTGCCCAAGACCATGCGCGACGTTGCACCACAGAGCGGAACTCCGGTCTTTACTGTCGCATGTTCCGATGCGCGCAAGCAGGCCCTGTCTGATTCATAACAGCGGGTGTGTGTGTCCGAACGGACCTTAGAACTAGAGAGGACGGAGGGTACGTAAATGAAGTGTTACATTGGTCGTGGCAAGGACCAGGTCGAGGAACGGCTGGAGCGCCGGGGCGTATCGCGCCGCGACTTCATGAAGTTCTGCACGGCCGTGGCCGTCGCCATGGGCATGGGTCCCGCCTTTGCCCCCAAGGTTGCTGAGGCGTTGACCGCCAAGAAACGCCCCAGTGTGGTGTATTTGCACAACGCGGAATGCACCGGCTGCAGCGAATCCGTGCTGCGGACCATCGATCCGTACATCGATGAATTGATTCTTGACGTCATTTCCATGGATTACCATGAAACCCTCATGGCTGGCGCTGGTCATGCCGTGGAAGAAGCCCTGCACGAAGCCATCAAGGGCGAATTCATCTGCGTCATTGAAGGTGGCATTCCCATGGGCGACGGCGGCTACTGGGGCAAGGTTGGCGGCCGCAACATGTACGACGTGAGCGCGGAAGTGGCCCCCAAGGCCCAGGCCGTCATCGCCATTGGCACCTGCGCCACCTTTGGCGGCGTGCAGGCCGCCAAGCCGAACCCCACGGGCACCGTGGGCGTGAACGAAGCCCTGGGCAAACTGGGCGTGAACGCCATCAACATTGCCGGCTGCCCGCCGAACCCCATCAACTTTGTGGGCACGGTGGTGCATCTGCTCACCAAGGGCATGCCCCAGCTGGACAAGCAGGGCCGCCCCGTGATGTTCTTTGGCGAAACCGTGCATGACAACTGCCCCCGCCTCAAGCATTTCGAAGCAGGCGAGTTTGCTGCCTCCTTCGGCTCCCCTGAAGCCAAGAAGGGCTACTGCCTCTATGAGCTGGGTTGCAAGGGTCCCGATACGTACAACAACTGTCCCAAGCAGCTCTTCAACCAGGTCAACTGGCCGGTCCAGGCCGGGCATCCCTGCATCGCCTGCAGCGAGCCCAATTTCTGGGACCTCTACTCGCCGTTCTACAGCGCCTAGACGACCTGCGGCCAGCGCATAGCGCCGTTAGCCAGGAACTTCGTTTCGCACAGGAGAAGACCCGATGT
Source organism: Desulfovibrio sp. (assembly GCA_020217165.1). GTDB lineage: Bacteria > Desulfobacterota > Desulfovibrionia > Desulfovibrionales > Desulfovibrionaceae > Megalodesulfovibrio. The sequence continues at coordinate 12,182 of JAIWOE010000076.1, forward strand.
CTGAAATGCAAGGCAACAAGATCGTCGTCGATCCCATTACCCGGATCGAGGGCCATCTTCGCATTGAAGTGGAAGTGGAAGGCGGCAAGATCAAGAACGCCTGGAGCATGTCCACGCTGTTCCGCGGCCTGGAAATGATCCTCCAGGGCCGCGACCCGCGCGACGCACAGCACTTCACCCAACGCGCCTGCGGCGTGTGCACCTACGTGCACGCCCTGGCTTCCGTCCGCGCCGTGGACAACTGCGTGGGCGTGAAAATCCCCGAAAACGCCACCCTCATGCGCAACCTCACCATGGGCGCGCAGTACATGCACGACCACCTGGTGCACTTCTACCACCTGCACGCCCTTGACTGGGTGAACGTGGCCAACGCCCTGAATGCCGATCCGGCCAAGGCTGCCCGCCTGGCCAATGACCTCTCCCCCCGCAAAACCACCCCGGAAAGCCTCAAGGCCGTGCAGGCCAAGGTCAAGGCCCTGGTGGAAAGCGGCCAGCTGGGCATCTTCACCAATGCCTACTTCCTGGGCGGGCACCCTGCCTACGTGCTGCCAGCGGAAGTGGATCTCATCGCCACGGCCCACTACCTGGAAGCCCTGCGCGTGCAGGTGAAGGCCGCCCGGGCCATGGCCATCTTTGGCGCCAAAAACCCCCACACCCAGTTCACGGTGGTGGGCGGCTGCACCAACTACGATGCCCTGCGCCCCGAACGCATTGCCGAATTCCGCAAGCTGTACAAGGAAGTCCGCGAATTCATTGAACAGGTGTACATCACCGACCTGCTGGCCGTGGCCGGGTTCTACAAAGACTGGGCTGGCATTGGCAAAACCTCCAACTTCCTTACCTGCGGCGAGTTCCCCACCGACGAGTACGATCTCAACTCCCGCTACACCCCGCAGGGCGTCATCTGGGGCAACGACCTCAGCAAGGTGGACGACTTCAACCCCGACCTCATCGAGGAGCACGTCAAGTACTCCTGGTACGAAGGCGCCGACGCCCACCATCCGTACAAGGGCGTTACCAAGCCCAAGTGGACGGAATTCCATGGGGAAGATCGCTACTCCTGGATGAAGGCCCCCCGCTACAAGGGCGAAGCCTTCGAAGTGGGACCGTTGGCCTCCGTGCTCGTGGCCTACGCCAAAAACCACGAGCCCACCGTCAAAGCTGTGGATCTCGTCCTCAAAACCCTGGGTGTGGGCCCCGAAGCCCTGTTCTCCACCCTGGGCCGCACCGCCGCCCGCGGCATCCAGTGCCTGACCGCCGCCCAGGAAGTGGAAGTGTGGCTGGACAAGCTGGAAGCCAACGTCAAGGCCGGCAAGGACGACCTGTACACCGAGTGGCAGTACCCCACTGAATCCCAGGGCGTGGGCTTCGTCAACGCCCCCCGCGGCATGCTCTCCCACTGGATCGTCCAAAAGGGCGGCAAGATCGAGAACTTCCAGCTCGTGGTGCCCTCCACCTGGAACCTCGGCCCCCGCTGCGCCGGAGGCAAGCTCTCCGCCGTGGAACAGGCCCTCATTGGCACGCCCATCGCCGATCCCAAGCGCCCAGTGGAAATCCTGCGTACCGTGCACTCCTATGACCCCTGCATCGCCTGCGGCGTGCATGTGATCGATCCGGAGTCCAACCAGGTGCACAAGTTCCGCGTCCTGTAGTCCCGGACGCCCCGACGCCTCCAACCCAGGAGCCCGGCCTTGCCGCCGGGCTCCTGACGTCTTATCAAGGTGTTCATGTCCAACGATTCTCCCCGCATCCTCGTCATGGGCGTCGGCAACATCCTGTACACCGACGAAGGCCTGGGCGTGCGCCTGGTGGAGCACCTGGAAGCGCGCTACGACTTTTCCGAAAATGTCACCCTCTTTGATGGAGGCACCCTGGGCACGCGCCTCATGGGACCCATCATGGAGAGCGACGTGCTCATCGTGCTGGATGCCGTGCTAGGCGGCGACGAGCCCGGCGCCATCTATCGCCTGACCGGCGACGACCTGCGCAAGAGTCTGGCTTTCAAAAACTCCATGCACCAGACGGACTTAGTGGATACCCTTATTTTCTGCGAACTCGCCGGGCACCGCCCCGAGGCCATCATCATTGGCATGGAGCCCTTTGACTACGAAACCATGCACCCGGAGATTTCCCCCCTGGTGCAGGAGCGGCTGCCCCTCATGGCCGAGGTAGCCCTCAAGGAAATTGCCGCCCAGGGCGGCAGCTTCACCCCCAAAGCGGCCTAGCCAAGGAGCGAGCGTATGTGCCTTGCCATTCCCGCCCGCATTGAAACCATTGAAAACGGTGTGGCCACCTGCCGCGTGGGTGACAGCGACACCTTTGTCAAGGCCTCCCTGCTCCTGCTGGACGGCGTGGCCGGCCCCGGGGACTATCTGGTGGTCCATGCCGGGTTTGCCCTGCGAATCATGGACGTCAAAGAAGCAGAAGAATCGCTGCAGGTGATGCGGGACATGGCCGCAGTGATGAACGGCGGCGACGTGCGGTTCTGATGCAGCCGTCCTTTCGAGGGGCCGCCTCCCCGTCACGGCATCAGGCTTCCAGATCCACCACGCCCAGACGGGCGGCGTAGCGAACCAGCTCAATGGTGCTGGCCAGGCCCAGCTTGCTCATGATGTTGGCGCGGTGATTGTCCACGGTCTTGCGGGAAATGAACAACGTGGTGGCAATTTCCGAAGGGTGCACTCCCTCGGCCAGCAGGCGAAAAATCTGCTGTTCGCGCTTGGTGAGCCGGGCATAGGGCGAGTCCGAAATCATGGCCCGGCGATTCGAAAATTCCATCAGCTTTTGCAGGACCTTGGGAGAAACGGCGCTGTCGAGGTACTGCTCGTTACGGCATACGGCCGCCAGGGCCTGGGCCAGGCTCTCCGCACTGGATTCCTTGAGCACGTATGCTCCGGCACCGGCCCGGAAGCTTTCGGAAACAAACTCAATCTTGCAGTGCATGCTCACCACCACCACCCGCAGGCCCGGCAGATGCTGCTGCAATTCCCGCAACAGCTCGGTGCCGCTGCCATCGGGGAGGGAAATGTCCACAATGGCGATTTCCGGCCGCGCCTCCGGGGTCTGGGCCGGGTCCTGCGTCATCTGTCGGGCCAGGGCCAGGGCCTCGGCACAGCTGCCGGCTTCCGCCGTTACCACATAGTGCCCGGTCTGCTGCACCAGGGCCTTGAGGCCTTCGCGGAACAGGGGGTGGTCGTCCACAAGCATAACACGCCGGCAGTTCATTCCTCGCTCCTCGTTCCCATCACCGACATGGCGCCCTGTCTGTCCAGGGGAATTTCCACCACAATCCTGGTGCCTTGGCCCGGCGCAGTGCGGATACGCAGGGCTCCGCCCAGCAGGCGGGCCCGTTCGCCCATGTTCCACAGGCCCATGTGCGCCTCCCCACCGCGCCGCGCTGGCGGTGTCCCGGGCTGGAAGCCCCGACCATCGTCCTCCACACGCAGCAACAGGGAGGGGTGGGAGGCCACCAGCTTCACGGCCACCCGCGACGCTCCCGCATGCTGGCGAACGTTGGACAAGGCTTCCTGCACGATGCGGTAGATGTTGATCTGACAATCAAAGTCCAGCTTCACCGCATCCATGCCCTCGGCGCGAAACTCCACGGGCAGCCCGCAGCGGGCCGTCACCTCCTCGCAGAGCT
>JAIWOE010000077.1 GCA_020217165.1 Desulfovibrio sp.
AAGGATGGTGCCATGCGTTTCTCCCTCGCGGCTTGTTGGGTGCAACCCCCTGCCAGCCAGGCGAATTTTTCCATGCGTTCAGTGCGAGATGAAGAGAGCCGGGGGAGGCCTCCTTCTTCCGGGATGACGTTCCCCCGAGGCTCTGTTGACTGGCCCTAGCCCAGCACGCGGCAGGCCAGTTCCGGCCGCACCAGGGCCGCCCCGAAGAGAATGTCGTAACTCCAGCGGGTGCGCTTGTACTCGCGGGACACCTCCAGTCGCAGGGACAGGCCGCTCACGGGGTCGGTGACGGACTGGATCATGGCCCCCAACCCCTCGGCGGCATCCACCAGGGGCCGGTTGGCAAAGGCGATGGCATCCCGGTGGAAGGCCAGGTTCACGGTGTGACTGCCCAGCACGGCCAGCTTCTCTCCACCCATGGTGGCCTGCCCGAGCCCCGTGGCCAGACGCACCACGCCATCGGCGCCAGGGGCGATGGTCACTGCCTCGGCCACGGCATAGGTGGCGTCGTCATGCTCAATGGTCAGCAAATCCCCGGCCTTGAGGCCAAGGGCATTGGTGGTGCCGCAGGTCACGGGCAGGATGGTTTCCCCGGCCGGCGTCACCGTGGCGGCCTTGAGCACCGTGGGCGTGCCGGCGGTGCCGCCCACGCTGCCGGCGGTGTGCAGGGGCACGTTCTGATCCATGAACCAGTCGAACCCCAGTTTGCGGGTGATGTCGCCTTCCTGGATGGTCTCGGCGGAGCCGGCAAAGGAGGCATCCTGGAAGGCGCGCAGCATCAGGGCATTGGCTTCGGCTTCGGGATCCATCACAAAGCGGCGGTCGGTCTTGGGGGCGCTGGCGGTGGAGAGCACCTTGCGGGCCGCGGTAATGACCGAGAGATCCGTGCCAAAGGGCGTGGTCCCGGCGGTGCCCACGGCCTGGGAAACCCCGAGGTACAGCCCCAGCAGGTAAGCATCCACGTAGTTGGCCAGGGCCTTGATGGCCTCCGCCGCCTGCATGGGGATGGCGCCATCCATCACGGACATCATGTCCTTGTCGGTGAGGTAGAACGGCGCCTCCCGCCACTGGTCCATGGCAATGGGCACGCTGGCGGCGGTCAAACCGTCCAGGGTGGGGGCCGTGGCGGCGGGCTCCACGGCGGCGCTGGTCATGGCCGTGGGCACGGGCACGTCGATGACGGCTCCCTTGCGGGCGGCCTCCACGCCGAAATCGGCATTCACCAGCCGGGGCATGACGGAGTGCTGTCGCAGGGTGATGACGCCCTGGGCCAAGAGCTTGGGCGTAATGGCGGACAAATCGGTGGGCATTCCGGAATCTCCTTGCGGAATAAGAGGATGATACTGCTAGCGGACGTTGACTTCGCCCCGGGCGATGGCTTCCAGGTTGGCGGCGAAGGCCTTGGCGTCATCCCGGGGGATGGTCAGGCCGGAACGGGACGGGCGCTCGGCATTGCCCGAGGCGCCGGACCCGGCGTGGCTGGCCCGCAGGATGGCGTCTCGGTCGGGGTAGTGCTGCATGATGTACAGCTCCAGGGCCTCCTCGGGGCTGGCCAGGCGGGCGGGATCCTCCCGGGACATGATGGCCGTGCCGTCCGGGGCGTGGGCCACGGCCGTGGGGGTGCCGTCCACGTCTTCCACCGTGAAGATGCGGCCGAAGACCTCCATGGCGATGGAGGGCGGCAGCACGGTTTTTTCACGCAGGAAGGTGGAATTCAGGATGACATTGGACACGAGCAGGGTCTTGAGCTGCTCGTCGCGGGCGGCCAGGGCGGCCTCCAGTTCCTTGATGCGACCGGCCTGGATGGATTGCTGGAGCTGGACGGCCTGCTGGGGCTGGATGGCCGTGCTGGCGGACACAGAGGCAGGCGCGGCAATGGCCTGCTGCTCCGCCGCCAGGCGCTGCTCCACCTGCTCCAGCCGAGCCAGCAGCGCCGCAAGATCCGACACAGCCGGCAGCGCGGGGGGGGCGGACATGGGGGAAAGCTCGTGCATGGGAACGATTCCTCCTTGGAAACGCGGTTGCGGGAACATCTGCACCCACCCTATCCCCCGTCCCGCCACCCCTGCAGGAAGGAAGCGTTTCCACCCACCGCGTCCGTGCCGGCGATTGCCAGACCAGGGCAGATGCCGTACAAGGAGCCCATGCCCGCCCCATCCCGGCCGGGCCATTCTGCGGCATTGGGAGTCCACCACATGGTGTATCGTCTGGTAACCCTGGCCCTGTGCGCCGCCCTGCTCTGCGGCGGCCCGCCGCCGGCAGGCGCGGCCTTGGTCCCGCCCCTGAGTGAGACAGAAAAACAGGCCTTTGGGGAAAACTATCTTCTGCCCTCCCCCGCCGAGGTCTTTCTGGCCCTGGAAAAGGCTGGTCCCGTGGACTGGACGGCCATGGCCAGTTTCAACCCCCGCTACGACTATGCCGACAACGCCCAGCGCGCCCTGAACCTTGGCATTCGTGCGGCGGATGGCTTTCTGGCCATCCAGGCCCGGGACCACGACAAGCTCGGCAAGATGATCTCGGCCATCATGACCCTGGCCGAAGAGCTGCTGGTGGCCGAAACCATCCTCAACAAAGGCAAGGCCTTTGAAGACCTGGCCCGAAATGGCCAGTGGGAGGAGCTGCACGGCCAGCTGGACGCCCTGCGCGACGACGTGCTGCACGAAATGGAACGCATGGGGGACAAGGACATCGCCCTGCTTGTCTCCACGGGCGGCTGGCTGGAGGGCCTGCGCGCCACGGCCAAGACCCTGCAGGAGCATTACTCCGAACGCGCCTCCACCCTGCTCTACCAGCCGAAATTGCTGCAGTATTTCCGCACGCGCCTGAATGCCCTGCCCCAGCAGACGCGCACTACCCCGGCCGTGGCCTCCATTCTGGCCCAGCTGGACGCCATCGAGGCTTGTCTCAATGTGGGGTACCGCACGCCCATCCCCCAGGAGAACATCCGCCGTCTGGCTGCCATCAGTGAAATGCTGATCAGTGGCATCGAAGGCGGGATGAGCGACAATGGTGCATCTGGCAGCGTGGGCGGAGGGGGCTCATGAAGCCGCTCCCCCTGCGTTTTTCTGGCTTGCGGTCCCTGGTCCTGACGCTGGCCCTGGCTGTGGCCCTGGCCGCCCCCCTTGCGGCCCAGGCTCCCCAGGCCATGAACACCCCCGCGTCCATTCAGGGCCGGCCCCACAACGAAGACATGCTGCGCTACGCCTTCGCCGTGGTCCGGTCCCTCAACGAAGACGGCTTCCAGATGCGCGAGCTGCAAAACGGCCGGCTCCACAAGGGCCAGTCCTTTTACTATTCCACCCAGCTCTCCGCCGGGGTGGAATACTATTTCTACGCCGCCGGCGATCCGGACCTTCACGCCATCGATCTGCGGCTCTACGACGAGCAGTGGCAGCTGGTGACGGCGGACACCCGCCAGGACAAGACCGCTACCCTCCAGTACCTCATCGAATGGAGCGGCGCCTACCACCTCAAAGTGACGGTCATGGACTGCAACGATTACGGCGCCGAGTGGTTCCTCGTCTCCGGATACAAGTAGCCGCCCGCCCGCGGGGACTGCATGACGTCCACCCCCCCCTTGGTTGCTCCCGCATCCCCGGCCCCGGCCCCTTCTTCCGCCCACGTGCTGCCGGATGCCGCCACCCGTCAGGCCCTGGAAAACAGCCTGGCCATGGAGGTGCTGCGGCTCTTTGCCTTTATTGCCGGGGCCGAGGGCCCGGCCAGCGCCGTCACCGCCCAGGAGCGGGCCTTCATCGTCGGGTTTTTCGAGACCTTCTTCCCCCGTGACGTCACTGCCTTTTTCCTGGCCCGGTTTGAGGAACGCCGGCAGGAGCAGGCAGCCGCGGGAGGCGCCTCCCCTCGGGAAACCGCCGAGGCCTTTGCCCAACACCTCAACCAGCGGCTGGATTACCCGGAGAAGATCTTCTGCCTGCTCACCCTGTACGGGTTTCTGGCCTCGGAACGCACCCAGGAACTGCCCCTGCGGGCGGTGCGTTCCATGGCCGCCCTCATGCGCATCGAAAGCCGGGACCAGGCCTTCATCGAGCATCACTTCGGCCTGGCCGAGGCACCGGCCCGGGTGCTGGCCCGGTCCAACATCCTTGCCCTGAACATCACCGGCGATCCGGAAACCGCAGACGTCTACCTGCCCTTCCCCGGCCTGGACCTGGTGGTGTACAAAATCCAGACAACCTACTGCATCCACAAGAAAAACGATCTTTACAAAGTCACGGCCGAAGGCATCAACCTGCGGCACAACTTCTCCACCCGCATTTCCCAGCACGTGGGCCTGCACATCGAGGACCACTCCCTGCGCTACCACGACCTGCTGCTGCATTTCCGCAACAAGGTCCGGCCCCTGGAAGCCTCCATGTACCTGGCCCAGCGCGGCGTGGAACTGCGCATCACCCCCGAACGGCCGGAAAACGCCCTGGCCCGGGTGGACATTCACGGCTCCCACATCGTCCTGTCCGTGCTCAACGCCGAGCATGGCGTCATTACCCGCAACGGCCAGCCCGTGCACACCTGGCGGCACCTGACCCTCAACGACGTGGTGCACTGCAACGGCTTTCGCCTGGACCCCCGTGAGCTGTTCTACTCCGTCAGCGGCAACCAGGAAGTGGCCCTGCCCACTCCCCAGGACGACGCCGATGCGGACCAGGACGAACCGTGCCTGGTGGTGACCAACGACATCAAGGGCGATATCTTCATCCAGGACACCCTGCCCGACAAATGGACGGCCCACCTGCTCCGGGAGGAGAACGGCTGGCGTTTCGTGCCCCTCACCTGCCCCTACCAGGCCTATGTGGACGGCCACGCCCGGGCCGGCAGCCTGTTCCTGGCTCCCGGGCAAACCCTCTTCCTCCACAACGCCTTCCTCACCCCCCAGGAAGACGGCCGCTCCGTGCGCACCCGCCTCTTCAGCTTCCGGCACCTGGTGGCGGACCGGGTGAGCTACCGCTTCGGGGATGGGGAACCCGCCCTGGACGAGATCAGTTTTTCCGTGGATTACGGGGAGATGGCCTGCATCATGGGCCCCAGCGGCTGCGGCAAGTCCACCCTGCTCAAGACCCTGTGCGGCCTGCTCACCCCGGACTCGGGAAGCGTGAAGCTGGACAGCTTTGACCTCCACCGCCAGTTTCCCCGCCTGCGGGACTACATTGGCTACGTGCCCCAGGAAGACCTGCTGCTGCCCAACCTGACGGTGTGGGAGAATCTGTATTACCACGCCAGATTGCGGTTTCCTGAACTGCCCCGGCCCGAGGTGGAGGCCCGGCTGGAAGCCGTGCTGGCCTCCATTCGCCTGCGAGACAAGAAACACCAGCGGGTGGGCTCCCTGGAAGACGCCGTGCTTTCCGGCGGGGAGCGCAAGCGGCTGCATATCGGCCTGGAACTGCTGGCCGGGGCGGCGGTGTATTTTCTGGACGAGCCCACCTCGGGCCTGTCTTCCTCGGACTCGGACAACATCATGGAGCTCCTGGCGGACATCGCCCTGTCCGGCAAGATCGTGGTGGCCGTCATACACCAGCCAAGCTCACGAATTTACAAAAGTTTTGACAAAGCCTGCATCCTGGATCACGGCGGCCGGCTGACCTTTTTCGGCCCGCCCTCCCGGGCGCTGGAATATTTTCAGCATCATGACATCTCCCCGGAGGAAGGCCTGCCCGGCGAGGTGGAATGCCCCCACTGCAAGCGCGTGCAGCCCGAGAGCCTGCTCCAGGCCATGGAAGAAAGCCTGCGGGACATCGACGGCACCCTGCTGGGCGAGCGCAAGTATTCCCCCCTGTACTGGAAGCGCCGCTTCCGGCGCACGGTGGTGAGCTCCTGGGTACGCAGCGTGCAGTTGCCCATGCAGCATGAGCTGCCCCCGGCCCGCGTGCCCAGCAGCGCTGAACGCTGGACCCAGTTTCGCACCCTGGCCGGCCGCACCTTCCGCCATAAAATGCGTGACCGCGCCAACCTGGGCATCACCTTCCTGGCCGCGCCCCTGCTGGCTCTGGGGGCCAGCTTCATCATGAAGTACACTCCGGGCGCGGAGTATTCCCTCTACACCAACGACCTCTTTCCCTCCTTCCTGTTTGTGGCCATCATCTCCACCCTGTTCCTCTCCCTGACCAACAGTGTGGACGAGGTCATCGGCGACGGCGCCCTCTTTTTCCGCGAACGCATGCTGCACATCCCCCGGCGCTCTTACCTGGCGGCCAAGCTTCTGGTGCTCATGTGTTTTGCTGTGGTGCAGAACGTGCTGTTCGTGCTGTCGAGTTTTGCCGTGCCGGAGGTGCGGGAGCTGTACTGGGAACACGTGGCCGCCCTCACCTGCCTGTCCCTGTGCGGGGTGTCCCTGGGGCTGTGCATCTCCTCGGTGCCCAAACTTTCATCCCGGGCAGCCCTCAACACCGCCCCCCTGGCCCTCATCCCGCAGATCATCCTGGGCGGCGCCCTCATTGAGTACGAGCGCATGAACCGAGACCTGCGCTTTTCCGACGCCTCCCCCATCCCGGAAATCTGCCAGATCATGCCCTCCCGCTGGGCCTACGAAGGCCTGGTGGTGATGCAGGAGACCCTCAACAGCTACGACACCACCCACGACGCCATGGCCGCCGCCCTCAAGGCCTTCAAATACAAGCGGGAATCCCTCATCCAAAGCCGGGGTGAAGCCTGGTATGCTGCCCACGAAGCCCAGATGCAGCAGGAGTTGGAGCATTTCCGTCAGGCCCGCAAGCATCGCTATGGCAACAAGAACATCCACGACGCCGTGAACTTGGGCGAACAACGCCTCAAGGACCTGGACGCCGCAGGACGAGCCGACGCCGCCCTTCCGCTCTTCGTACGCACCAAGCCCGTGCCGGGCTGGCTGGGCTGGCTGCCGGGCATGGCCCAGGCGCGCATTTCCACTCCCGTTTACAATATGGCGGTGTTGCTGCTTTTTTCCGGCATCCTCCAACTGATGACCCTGGGCCTCCTGCACTGGCGCGAGGCGCTGCTTGCCGGTCGCTGGCGGCCTTCGCGGGCCTTGCTGGGATGGCGCAGGCGGGGGCAGAACTAGGCCATTCTCAATAAAATCCAGTATCACAGAGCAGTTACCCCATGGGCAACTGGTGAGACTCCACCGCATGCTCCAGGATGGCCGCCACCCCCGTGCCACGGAAGCTGCCCGTGACCGGCATGGCCTGCGGTAGGCCTCCATGATACCCGGCACGCCCGGCAGGGATTCCGGCCGGAAGGCCCTGGGATCGAGGAGATCATCATTGATGCGGCGGTAAATCACGTGCACATGCTTGAGGCCCCGGGTGGTGCGCAGGTGCACGTAGCCATCGCGCACCACCGGAATCCCGGCTTTCGGCCAGCTTCAGGCTGGTCTGCTGGGCCAGGAAGAAATGCTCGAACTAGGCGGAGTTGAACGCACCAGGGGTCAGCAGGGCTCCCAGGAGCTCATCCACTCCGGCCGGGGCAGTGTGGCGGAGCATGTCCAGCAATTGCATGGGGTAGCCATCCACCGGGCGGACCTTGAGGGTCGGGAAGATTCTCCGGGGGCGCTCCAGGAACTCCACCAGCTGCCGGGTGCCGGGTCTGGGCCGGCCGTCCCTGGCGAAGAGTTCATCATAGAAGCCGTCGGTATCGTAGTGCTGAAAATCCACACGCCCTCCCTCTGTACAAAAATGAACAATATCGTGTTTATGAAACGACAATTCTAGCCTGTGTTTGCAGCATTTGTCCATTCTCGTCAACACAACCCGACCCCTCGGGCTCCTGGCTGGCCAGATTCATGCCACGGCCGGGAATCTCCCCTTGCGTTGACATCGTCCTTTTGAAACGTGTACCCCTGTACGGACGCAGCGGCACTGCACCCCCCCATCCTTTTCCGTACAATGTTCCTCACGGCGTCCTGCGCTGTGATGCCGCTGCATAGTCATGAAGGACGGTTCGCATGAGCAATTGGCGCAAGTCCCTGCTACAATATGGCATCATCCTCTGCATGACGGCCCTATGCATTGAAGGAGCAAGCCTGATATACATCGCCTCCACCCAGGGTCGCTTTCATTATGCCACGCCGCCGTATTCCACGGCCAACGCCACCCAGTGGACCATCCCCCAAACAAGATTACACCCCTATTTCGGCTACCTGTCCGACCTGGCCTTCTTCCCTGGCCTGCCCGGCCAGCCCGACGGCCCCCAGCCGGATGAAGCCCTGGTGGGCATCTTTGGCGGCTCCGTGGCCCAGGGGCTCTATGTCAGCCAGAATGCCACCAACATCCTGCGCGATGCCCTCCAGGCCCTGCCCCGCTTTGCTGGCAAGCGTGTGCGCATCGTCAACTTTGCCCACTCCGGCTACAAGCAGCCCCAGCAGCTCAACGTCTTCAGTTTCTACCTGGCCAACGGCATGCCCCTGGAGGTGGCCATCCTGCTGGATGGGCTCAACGAAGTAGGCTTCAACAGCGTGAATTTTGACCATGGGCTGGACCCGTCCATGCCCATGGCCCCCGTATTTAGCGATCTGGTCCGCCAGTGCTCCGCCGGTGACCAGCTGGAGGCTTCCACCTGCCAGCTGGTGGCAGTACGGCAACGCGCCTCCCGCCTGCAGGCCCTGGCCGAGCAGACGCCCCTGGCCGCTGGGCACCTCCTGTTCGCCACCCTGGCCAAGCGCAGCCGCGCCCAGTACTGGGCCCTGAGCAAAAACCGGGAAGCCCAAAACACCACCGCCTCCCTGGTGTCCTACATTCCCGCCCCAACTTCCCCGGACCTGCGGGCTTCCCTGGAGCGCAGCGTGCAGACCTGGCGGTTCTGTAGCCTGGCCATGCTGCAGATTGCCCGGCAGGCCGGGGTGGAGTTGTTCGAGTTTGTGCAGCCCAATCAGTATTATCCCACACATCGGACCCTGACGGAAGAGGAACGCGCCATTGCCTGGAACGACAAGTCCATCCTGCTGCGCAGCCTGGAGCCGGGCTATGCCCTGTTCTTCCAGCAAATCGAGTCCCTTCGCCAGGCCGGCCTGCGGGTGTACGACATGACCCGCGTGTTTGATGACCTGGATGAAACCATTTATGTGGACACCTGCTGCCACACCAATCTCCAGGGGTATGTGGCCATGGAGCAGTTCATTGCCGACACGGTGGCCCGGGAGTTGGGAGACACACCAGCCCCCTGAGTGCGGACCACGCCGGTGCGGCCCCCTTGCCGCCTGCGTCAAAAAGAGGCATTCTCACGACTTTGGGAACCTCAAATCTGCGGGACGGGTGTATGCCGCCACTGTTGACGGACCTGCTCCTGGTGCTCCTGGGCGCCGCCGTGACCCTGGGGGGCGTCGGGGTTGTTCGCCTGTTGCGCGCCCGCCTGGCTACCCACCCGGCGCACCGGCCAGCCTCGCCTGAACCCGCGCCTGAGCCCACACCGGAGCTGGAAGCCCCCCCCACCCCATCCGCCCCATCCGCCTCCCCCGCTCCCTGCCCCGCCGAGGCCCTCTTCCACGAACTGCCACATCCCCTGCTGCTCCTGAACGCCCAGGACCAGATTCTGCTGACCAATTCCGCCGCCGCCACGCTGCTTCAAGGGGTCGAGAACTTCAGGGATGGCGACGAGGCCCTGCGCCCATTTCCCTTCGCTCTGCCAGCCCCGGGCACCGAGCTGGAACTGTCCCTGCCCCGCCAGGAGCAATCCTCCCTGGCTTCAATGCCCCCCCCGCCCCCCCTGGCCGTGACGGTCCGCCGCACCGCCCTGTTTTGGAGGGACGAGCCAGCCTGGCTCGTGTCCTTGCAAGAGCAGTCGGCCCTGCACGCCTGCCGTCAGGCCCTGGAGGACTGCTCCCTGCGCTTCCACGTGCTGGCGGACCACGCCTGCGACTGGGAAAGCTGGCTGCTGCCCGGCGGGGAGTTTGCCTACGTCAGCCCGTCCTGCGAGCGCCTCACGGGGTATACGCCGGAATACTTCCTGAAGGATCCACTGTTTATCCAACAGATTGTGGAGGAGGAGGACCTGCAGGGCTGGAAGGACTTCATGCACGCAGCCGTCACCGCCTCCCCTCCGGGAGACACCCAGCACCTGGACTTCCGCCTGCGGCGCAAGAACGGCCGGCAAGTGTGGGTTTCCCTGGCCATCTGCCCGGTGTTCGCCGCCGATGGCGCGTTGCTGGGCCTGCGCATGTCTGCCCGGGACATTACCTCCCGCAAGCAGGTGGAGCTGGAGCTGCACCGCCAGAACCTGCACGACCCCCTCACCGGCCTGCCCAACCGTACCCTCTTTCTGGACCGGCTGGAACTGGCCCGCATGCGCGCCTCCCGACGCAGCGACTATTTTTTCGCCCTTTGCTTTCTGGATCTGGACCGCTTCAAGACCATTAACGATTCCCTGGGCCACACTGCCGGGGACAAGGTCCTCGTGGAAGTGACCCGCCGCATTCTGGACAGCGTCCGCACCCTGGACACGGTCTCGCGCTTTGGCGGGGACGAATACGCCATCCTGCTGGAGGAACTGGTCTCCCCCCGCGGTGCCGTGCAGATAGTCAAACGCATCCGCCAGCTCATCAGCGAACCCCTGGCGGTAAATGGCACGGAACTGCGCATCACGGCCTCCATGGGCGTGGTGCTCTCGCCCATGGACAACCTGCCCGCCGAGTTACTCCTGCGCAACGCCAACATCGCCCTCCACGCCGCCAAGGAACAGGGCCGGGACTGCTTCAAGGTCTTCACCAACAAGATGCTGGATCAGGCCGTCCTGCTCATGACCATGGAGCAGGAGATGCGCCGCGGCGTGCAGGCAGACGAATTCTTTTTGATGTTCCAGCCCTTTGTAGACCTCAACTCCAACACGTTGGTGGGTTTTGAGGCCCTGGTGCGCTGGCGGCATCCCACCCGGGGCCTCATGCCGCCCGGCGCCTTTATCGGCCTGGCCGAGGAGACCGGCGCCATCATCGACCTCGGCACCCTGGTGCTGCAGAAGGCCTGCGCCGCCTGGGTGGCCTGGGCCGAGCAGTGGCCCGTGGTTCGCAACACCCTGATGAGCGTGAATATTTCCGGGCGCCAGTTCTCGCAGTTCGGATTTCTGGATTCCATCCGCGCCGTGCTGGACAAAACCGGCATGCCCCCCGAGCGGCTCAAGCTGGAAATCACCGAAACAGCCATCATGGAAGACGCCGAATCCTCTGCGGAAAAACTCAACCGCATCAAGGAGATGGGCATAGCTCTTTCCATTGACGATTTTGGCACCGGCTACTCCTCCATGAGCTACCTGCAGCGCTTTCCTCTGGACAACCTCAAGATAGACCTGAGCTTCATCCGGCTCATGCACGTGTCGCAGGAGAACATGGAAATCGTACGGGCCATCATCAACCTGGCCCACACCCTGGGTATGCAGGTGGTGGCTGAAGGCGTGGAGGACGAGACCCAGCGCCGCACCCTGCAGGAGCTGCACTGCGAATTTGGCCAGGGCTACTTTTTTGCCCGTCCCATGGCCGATGCCGACCTGCGCGCCTTCCTGGACGGCCTGGATCAGGACCACCCGGTGGTCTCGCCACCCTCCCTGACTTTCGCCGGCTAGTTTGCCCAACACTCCGGCACCGCGTTCCGGGCATGGCCTTTCTGGTGAATCTGTGCCAGCATCATCCACGCGATCATCCGAATGTCATGCCGTTGTGACCCAATCGGCTCAATTTCACCCCGTCCGCATGGTATTGCCCGGCAGTACGCCGTCCAGCGGACTCGCACCCATCCACGCGAGGGATAGTCCATGTCCAATTTGCCCATGCACATCCGAGTTGTCGCCACCCTTGGCCCCAAGTCCACCGATTACGACAAGATGCGCGAGATGGTGGAACACGGTGTCCGCATTTTCCGGCTCAATTTTTCCCACGCCGGGGCCGAGGCCTTTGTGCCAGCAGTGAAGATCATCCGGCAGCTGGAAGAAGACCTGGGGATTCCCCTCACGGCTATGGGCGACCTGTGCGGTCCCAAAATCCGCATTGGCGAGGTCACAGGCTCGCCCCTGCAGGTGGGTCAGGGCGAAACCGTGGTCCTGGGCCTGCCGCAATTCAGGGAACAGGCTGGCGAGCACGTCTTCATCAGCCTGGACATGCCTGAACTGCTCCAGGGCCTGGAGGCTGGCATGCCCGTGTCTCTGTCCGACGGCATGCTCAACTTCACCGTCACCAAGGTCCGCAAGGTGGACCAGCTGTTCGAGATGCGCGCCACCAACCGCGGCATGCTGACCTCCAACAAGGGCATCGCCTTCCCCGGCAAGTTCCACCCCATGCCAGCGCTGACGGAAAAGGACCGCGTGGACGTGCGGGGCGGCATTGACATCGGCCTGGACGCCTTTGCTCTCTCCTTTGTGCAGTGCGCTCGCGATGTTGATGATTTGATTGATGAAATGCAAAAGCACGGCAAGCGGCTGGCCATCATCTCCAAGTTGGAGCGCAAGAACGCCCTGGATGACCTGGACGCCATCCTGGAACGCAGCGACGCCGTCATGGTGGCCCGTGGCGACCTGGGTCTGGAATGCCCCCTGGCCGAGCTACCCGTGATTCAAAAGAAGATCATCCGCGCTGCCCGCCATGCCCAGAAGGCCAGCATTGTGGCCACGCAGATGCTGCTTTCCATGGTCAAAAACCCTGGCCCCACCCGTGCGGAGGCCACGGACGTGGCCAATGCCATCATGGACGGCGCGGACTGTGTGATGCTCTCCGAGGAAACCGCCATCGGCGATTATCCCGTGGATGCCGTCAAGTTCATCAGCGGCGTGGCCGAACACGCAGAAGCCTACTTCCTGGAACGCATCCAGGGGCCATACGCCCCCAAAAAGGAATCCAACCCAGCAAAATACATTGCGTATTCCGCCTGTCTCCTGGCGGACACCATAAACAGCAACTGCCTGGTCTGTCATTCCACCTCCGGCTCCACGGCCCGGCTCATCTCCAGCCGCCGGCCCTCCAAGCCGGTCTATGCCTTGTCTCCCAACGACCAGGTGTTGCGCACCTTGAACTTCTTTTTCGGCCTACGTCCCCGCAAGGTGGATGCAACCATCACCCGGCACATCGAACGCGCCGAACAGTTCGTCAAGGCCGCGCCGTTCATCAAAACCGGGGATAGCGTGATCATCACCTCCGGCCAGCCCACGCCGGGGCAGCCCCTGATTTGCGACCTGGACCCGTGCCGTCCCGTGCTCTCCACCAACGAAATCAAGGTGTACTACAAATGAGCCGTGCCCCGGTGGCAGGGCATTGACTGTTGAACGCGCGCAGTGCAGAGGTCCAGGTCCTGCCGCCGGGCAGTCTGGGCCTCTGCCCGCACCGCTGCCGGGCCTGAGGCAGGCCGCCTCAATCCGGTGCATTACGGTATTGCAATGATCATGGCTGGGGGCTTCCCACAATGACAAGATTGCTGTAATGTTCCCAACTACGATGGGAGAAGACATGTGCTGCAGCCCTGCGGCGCATTGATCTTGCTCGCGGGAGAGGCGGCCTATGAACACCACTGCAACCAGACGCAGCCCAGCCGAGCAACGCGGCCCCACTCCCGTGGCCTCGCCTGCCTCCACGCAGGAGCCCCGCCCCGAGCTGCCTTCCCCCCAATACCGGCGGCTGCCTCGCCACGGCAAGCCGGACCTGCTCTTTACCGGCATCCTGCTGGGCACGGCCCATGAGCCAGCCCCTCCTGAGGACGCCAGACGCAATTGGTGGGAAATCGCCCTGTACAAAACCAGCGTGGGCGCCTATCTGCTGGCCTCCACCTATCATGTGGTGGAAGAAGGCGACCGCGCTCTTTCCACCGTTATTTCCTTTGCCGAGGCAGCCTGCCTGCGCGACTTTTTCGACACCCACGGCTCCTATGTCTCCCAGGGCTCCCAACACTCCCAAAGATCCACAGACGCGCCCGACTCGCCAAACGCACCCGGCCCCACCGGCCCCACAGGCTCGCCCATCTCGGAACTGGCCCGCAGCCTGCTCCTCCAGGCCATGGCCAAGGACCGCAGCCTGCGCGCCGCCTTTGTCGGCTTTGTGCTCTCCTAAGGGCGCAACACTCGTGTTGCGTTGACCAACCGCGCCCGCCAAGCGCGCTGCACACCCCCCGGCCACTCCCGAAAACAAAAGGCGGCGTCCCGTCGGACACCGCCTTGCATGCGTGTGCGCAGCAGCTCTGGCCGGGCGCATCAGGAGGCCGGCTTGGCCGGCTTCTTGGGCGCGGCCTTGCCGGTGGAGGCTGGCACGGGCAGGGAGGTTTTGGGCATGGTGGCAGGCGTCTCAGGCAGGTCGGTCACATCCAGGGTGACGTTCTTGCGGCCCATGCTCACATACAGATTGGCCACGGCCACCTGATGGTCCACCAGGGCCTGGGTGGTCTGGGCCTCGGCATTGGACAGGCGGGACTGGGCGTCCAGCACTTCCGTGCTGGTGCCCACCTGGGCCTGATACCTCGCCACGGCCATGCGGTAGCTTTCCTTGGCCGCGGCCAGGGACTGCTTGGCCACCTTGATGCGCTTGGCCGTCTCGGCAATGGAGAGATGCCGGGACTTGACGTCAAAGGTGGCTTCCAGGAACTGGTTGGCATACTCTGCCTCGAACTGCTTGACGAGTTCCTGGGCCTGGCGCCAGTTGAAGTAGTTTTCGCCAAAGTCAAAGATTTCCCAGTTCACGCCAATGGTGAACACGTAGGTATCATACTTGTTCAGGGCAGCCTGTACGCTGTCCCCATGCAGGTTGGGATGGTTGCCGCTCTGGTACCAGTCGATGGTGGCCGCCACCTGGGGCAGCATCACCGAGCCGGCAATGTGCGAATCCTTGCGGCCAATTTCGATGGCGCGCTGGAAAATCTGCAAATCCGGCCTATTACGATAGGCCTCGGTGAGGCAGGCTTCCAGGGGAATACTGAAGGGAATGTACCGCAGCTCACCAGTGTACAGTAGAGGTTCGGTGATTTCCAAGTCCATGAGGGTGGCCAGGCGGGCGCGCTGGGTGTCCACTGCGTTCTGGGCCTGGAGCAAGGCGTCTTCCGCGCTGCCAAGATCCACTTCCGCCTGCAGCACATCCAGTCGGGGTTTGAGGCCCACGTCATAAAACGCCTGGGTCACCTGCAGCTGGGAGCGCAGACGGGTGACGGAGTCCTTGGCGCTGCGCACATTCTCCTGCGCGCCCAACAGGTTCAGGAAGTTTTCCTGCACCGTGAGCAGCAGGGAGAGTTCTTCGTTGATGTAGTTGGTTTCCGCCTGCTCCACTTCCAGCCGGGCCTTGCGGAACTCGTTGAGCACCTTCCAGCCCGTGAAGAGATTCTGCTTGACGGTGAAGGCCAGGGTATATTGAGTATTGGACTTGGTGGGAGCCTCCCCCACCACCTTGGGCCAGTCCGTATATGAATAGGTATAGCTGCCCGAAAGCTTGGGAAAAAAGGCGCTGGTCTTGCTGTTACGGCCCTGGCGGGCGGCGTTCAAGGAGGCCTTGGCTGCCTGCAGACGGGGGTTGCGTTCCAGGGCGGTGAGCACGGTTTTGGCCAGATCGTACGAGGCGCCCGAGGGAGTAGCATTGTTTTCCGGCATCACCGTGACCTGCACGGAGGTGGCATTGGGATTGTCCGGCGCAATGCCCAGCTCCTCATCCGAGGGCATGGAGACGGCGGGGGGCTGCGCCAGCGTGGACAAAGGCAGGGGGGTGCTGAGGTCGTTGGGCATGCCCATCCCGTTCTGCTGCGCACCGCCAGGCGTGGCACCCAGCAGCACGCACAGTACAACAAACAA
>JAIWOE010000078.1 GCA_020217165.1 Desulfovibrio sp.
CAGCGGCCCAGCCGGCCGGACGCCGCGGCCCGCGTACTGCTACTGCGCGAGAGCCACCGTGCCACGCGCGCCGCGCTCCAGCCTACGAGAAGATTCCACACCGTGCCGTGAAGGCTGAACAGTAGCCCCAGGATCAGAAAGGCCAGGGCGGCATGGGGGCTGGCGGGGTCGATGAATTGCGGCAGGAAGGCCAAAAAGAACAACGCCACCTTGGGGTTGAGGGCGTTGGTGCAAAATCCTTGCACGAATACACGACGCAGGGACATGGCGCAACGAGGCGGCATCTTTGCCTGCGACGGGCTGCGGGTCACGCCGTCGGCCTTGGCCAGCAGCATCCCCACCCCCACATAGACCAGGTAGGCCGCCCCCACGAGTTTGAGCATGGTAAAAGCCGTGGCCGAGGCCGCCAGCAGCGCCGAAAGGCCCAGGGTCGCCGCGGTGACATGCACCAGGCATCCCGCCCCCACCCCCAGGGCCGCCACCACGCCAGCCCCCGGGCCATGGACCGAGCCGCGGCCGATGATGTACAGCATGTCCGGGCCAGGGGTGATGTTCAGGAGCAGGCCTGAGGCGATGAAGAGCGGAAGGTCATGAATGCCAAGCATGGCCTTGTTCTAAGCCAGTCCTGGAAAAAAGCAAGGGAGCGGCTCCCGGGCGGAGCGCTCCCGTGCTGATTGGCCGTTTTAGTGGCGACTACCCGCGCATGAGAATCCAGGGGAAGCCCACCAGCAGGAACACCGCCAGGAAGATGGTGCCGAAAATGAAGCCCAACACCCAGAATTCCTTGCTCTTGATGTAGCCAGACCCGAAATAGATGGGCGAGGGGCCGGTGCCGTACGGCGTGAGGATGCCCATGATGCCCAGGGTGGCGCACAGGGCCATGGAGGCCACGGTCATGTCCAGCCCGGGCACGGCCATGGCCGCGGCCAGCATCACCGGCAGCAGCGCCGCCACATGGGCCGTAACGCTGGCGAACATGTAATGGCTGACGAAAAACAGCACCACCAGCCCCAGCAGGGTGGCCGTGGGGGAGAGGCCCTGCATGTATGCCGAGGCCGCGCCGGCAAACCACTTGAGAAAACCCGTCTTGCTCAGGCCGTCTGCCAGGGTCACCAGGGTGGCGAACCAGACCAGTACGTTCCAGGCCTGCTTGTAGCCCAGCACATCATCCCAGCTGACCACCTTGGCCGTGACCATGATGCAGATGGCCACCAGGGCCACGGTAGTGCCGTTTACGTAGTCCTTCAGAAAAATCCACCCCAGCAGGGCACCCACGGCCAGCAGGGCCATGGCGATTTCCCGACCGCTGATGGGTCCCAGCTTGTCCAGCTCCTCGGCCGCCCAGATGGGGGCGTTTTCGGAGGTCTTCTGCGTGGGTGGATAGATGAGGTACGTGAGCAGGGGGGTGGCCAGGAACAGGATCGCCCCCACGGGCAGCACGCTCATGAACCAGTAGTTCCAAGTGAGGGTGACCTTGGCCGTCTTCTCCACCAGGGACTGCGCCAGCACGTTGGGCGCCAGGCCTGTGAGGAACAGGGAGGAGGTGACGCAAGTGGTGGCCAGGGCCGTCCACATCAGATAGGCGCCTAGGCCGCGGGGATTGTTTTCCGGGGTGGAGCCGTACAGGGGCGGGATGTTCTTGATGATGGGAAAGATGGTGCCGCCGCTACGGGCCGTGTTGGAGGGCATGAAGGGTGCGAGGATGAGATCGGCCAGGGCCACGGCATAGCCCAGGCCCAGGGTTTTCTTGCCCATGCGCTTGATGAGGGTCAGGCCCAGCCGCTTGCCCAGGCCGGTTTTTTCGTAGCCCAGGGCGAACATGAACGCGCCGAAGATGAGCCAGACCGTGCCATCGGAAAAACCAGACAGCGCCCACTTGATGGCATCCCCGGGGCTGGGCGCCTTGTCCGGGGCCAGGGGCACCAGGCGGAACACGGCGGCCACGGCCACCCCTACCAGGCCGGCCAGGGCCGGGGGAATGGGCTCCAGCACTAGGGCCAGCACCACGGTGGCAAACAGGGCAAAATAGGCCCAGGCGCCGGGGGGGAGGCCGTCCGGCGCGGGCACCAGCCAGAGGGCAAGGCCAAGCAGCACCGGGGCCAGCATCTTCAGGGCACGTTGCATGACGGGCTTCTCCTTGTGGTCACGTTGCGGGGAACGCGGCCCATGCCGGCGGCCGCCGCCATGCGCAAAGCAGCAACAATGCCAGCGGGTATCTTTCTGACAACATGCTTGAATACAAGGGGAATTGATCAAATTGACCCGGAGGGTCTCCCGAACCGGCATGACGCTGGTTATGGCCCGGCGCGCGTGCTTCAAAAAGATATGTGATATCGCCTGGATAGGAATGGATTGGGCGGTTATGCCCCTTGCGATGGTTATGCCCCTTTGGGGAGCCATGGCAGGAGCGATGCCATGGCGGGATTGCTCAGTCCCTGTGGCCCTGCCGCTGCCGGAGCCGCTTGCTCAGGGCCGGCTGGGAGATGCCCAGGAGTCTCGCAGCCATGGTCTGATTGCCGCCAGCCCGGGCCATGGCCTCCTCCACCAGCAGCCCGGCGGCCTCGGCGATGCTGGGCAGGCGGTCGCAGTGGTGAAAGGGATTCACCGCCGGCGCGCAGGCAGCCTCGGGTTTTGCCGTCGGATGGACCCCCATGGCCTCCAGAAAGCTGCCCATGGACAGCACCCGCCCCCTGTGCAGGCTCACGGCGTCGTAGACCATGGCCCGAAGTTCCCGGATGTTGCCGGGAAAGGCATACGCCGCCAGGCAGCCGGCCAGCTCCCGGGGTGGGGTGGGGGTGGGTTTGCCCATGTCCGCCGCGGCTTCGGCCAGGAAATGGCGCAGCAGGGGGGCGATGTCTTCCTTGCGTTCCCGCAGGGCCGGGATGTGCACCTGGTGGGTGCGCAGACGGTAGAACAGATCCCGGCGAAAGCGGCCCGCAGCCTCGGATTCGGCAAGGTTGTGATGGGTGGCCACGATGACCCGCGCTCGCAGCCGGCGCGGCTGGTCGCTGCCCAGGGGGTAGTATTCGCCCTCCTGCAGGAGCCGGAGCAACTTGACCTGGGAGGCAGGGCTCAGGTCCCCGATTTCATCCAGAAACAGCGTCCCGCCGGCGGCCTCCTCCACCATGCCCTTGCGGGCGGCCTCCGCCCCGGTGAAGGCCCCGCGCACATGGCCAAAGAGGGTGTCGGCAAACATGGCGTCGTCCAGGCCGGCCACGTTCACGGCCACGAACCGCCCCTGGCGGCCGCTCAGGGCATGGGCCGCGCGCACCACCAGCTCCTTGCCCACCCCGGATTCCCCGGTCACCAGCAGGGGCTGGCTGCTGACGGCCACGGCCTCCACATAAGCGAACACCGCCAGCATGGCCCGGGACCGGGTGACGATGCCGGCAAAGGCCTCGGGATGCGCCGGCCCACCGGCCACCAGCCGGCTGGAAACGGCGCGGTTTTCCTCCCTGAGTTCCAGCATGCGCACGGCCCTGAGCACGCCGTTGACGATGCGGTCCTCCTCGTCGGTCTCCACGTAATAATCAAAGGCGCCCAACTTCATGCAGCGCACGGCCGTATCCAGCTGGTTCACCCCGCTGATGATGATGCAGGCCACCTCGGGATGGCGTTCGGCAATGCGTTCCAGCAGCTCCTCCCCGGAAAGGCCGGGCATGGTCAGGTCCAGGAGCACCAGGCCGATGCCGCCCGCGCCCCGGTTGTCCAGCAGGCCCATGACGTCGCCGCTTTGCTGGCAGAGGTAGGTGTGGGTGATGCCGGCCGAGGACTCCAGGGTCAGGGACAGGGACCGCAGCCAGGCCGGCTCATCGTCCACAATCAGGATGCCGAAGGAAGGGAACAGGGTGGTGCTCACGGGGAGGCCTCGCCGGAGGCTGCGGCCCCGGTGGAGGCCGCAGGCAGCTGGATGCACGCCGTGGTGCCATGGCCGGGCAGGGATTCAAACGTCAGCATCCCGCCATATTCCTTGAGGATGCCCGCGGAGACGGACAGCCCCAGCCCCGTGCCGCCGGTCTCGCGCTTGGTGGTGAAGAAGGGGTCCGTCAGGTGCGGCAGGTGTTCCGGCAGGATGCCCACGCCCTGGTCTCGCACGCACAGGTGCACTGTGCGCGTGGCGGGATCGTAACGGGTGGTGATCTCCATGCCCCGGCCCTTGTCCGGCAGGGCCTGGCAGGCGTTGAGCACCAGGTTGATGATCACCTGCTCCAGCCGCTGGGAATGGCCCCACACCGGGGGCAGGTCCGCCTCATAACGGGTGGAGAAATGGTCCGTGCATTTGCGGATGGTGGGCTCCACCAGCCGCACAGCCTTGGCCGAGGCATCGTTGACATCCACCAGGGTCCGGCTGGCGTCTTCCTCCATCCGGGCGAAGTCTTTCAGGTCATGGACGATGCGCTTGATGCGCAGGGCGCCTTCCTGCATTTCCTCCAGCATGCGCGGCAGCTCCTGGCGCATGCGGCTGTAGGGGATGCCGCCCAGGGTGAAATCTCCCTCGGCCTCAAAACGTTCGTCCAGCAGCCGGGCGGCATCGGCCTGGGCCTTGCGCAGAATGGGGATATTCAGCAGAATCAGGCCGTTGGGATTGTTGATTTCATGGGCCACCCCGGAAACGAGGATGCCCAGGGCGGCCATTTTGTCTGCCTGGACCAGCTGGCGTTGATTGTGGGAGAGTTCTTCCAGGGCCTTGGAGAGGGACTCCGTGCGCTGGGCCACCTGCCGGCGCAGGCTGCGTGTCCAGACCATGGAGCCCATGAGCAGCAGCAGCAGGGGCGTCACCACCGCGGCCACGGCCACGGCCACGGTTTCCCAGGGCATGCGCCGGCTTTCCAGCACGCCCAGCCATTTGTCGTGGATGGCCTGGTAGCGGCCGGTCTCCCGCAGGATGGCCAACCCCTCGCTGAACCGGGCCAGGAGGGCCTCGTTGCCCTTTTTCACGGCATAGCCGTAGCGCACGGTGAACACGGTGCGGGCCACGGTCTGGATGTTGTCCAGCTTGTGTTCCCGGATGATGTAAATCCCCGGCAGCATGGCCACCACGGCGTAATCGCCCTGGCCCGATGCCAGGAGGCGGAGGCCGTCGGCCGGGGTGTCCGTGAGGATCAGGTCCTTGCCGAAGCCCTTGCCGGCCAGGGTATCGTGCATGATGCCGCTGCGGTGGATGATAACCTGCTTGCCGGCCAGGTCGTCCAGGGTGGCCACGGGGGCAAAGCCCCGGCGGCCGAAGATGGCGTGGTTGACGATGGTGTGGGGGGCGAAATCCACCTGCTGGCTGCGCTCGTCGGAATAGGACATGCCTTGCAGGATGTCGATGGTGCCTTCCATGAGCCCGGTACGCATGTCGGACCAGGTGCCCAGGCGGAATTCCACTTTCAGGCCCATGGCCTCGGCCACGGCGCGGCTGATGTCCACGTTGAAGCCGGCGGGCAGGCCGTCCTTGTCCAGGAACTCATAGGGGGGGTAGTCGCGGTCGCCGCCGATGATCACCGGTCGCAGGATGCCGGGGATTTCCTCGGCAGGCAGCCGGCCCGGGGCCAGCACCGGCAGGGCCAGAAACAAGACCAGAAACAGGGCCGGCAGCAGGCGCCGCACCCGGGCGCTCCCCAGGGACCGCAGGCAGCCCCTGGCCTCCAGCTGCAAGGGGGCTCGGGCGTCGTCACGCATGGGGCGCAGTTCCCACCAGTTTGATGATCACCAGGGTCACATCGTCCTGAAACCGCACACCCTGGCAGAATTGTCCCACATCCTGGAACACGGCGTCCACAATGTCCGTGGCCGTGGCCTGGCTGTGCCGGCGCAGCACGTTCTTGAAGCGTTCCTTGCCATACAACTGGCCCTGGGCGTCCATGGCTTCCCAGATGCCATCGGTGCCCACGGCAATGAGCATGCCGGGGCGGACGTTATCCATTTGTCTGGATTCAAATGGAAAGTCGTCCAGGATGCCCAGGGGCAGGCCTGGGCCGTCCAGCTCGGTGAAGGTGTCGGCCTCGGGATCGTAGAGCAGGGCCGGATCGTGCCCGGCGCGGACCCAGTGCAGGCGGCCCATGGCCCCGGCGTCCTGGACGCAGCAGTCGATGAGCAATTGGAAGCAGGTCATAAAGCGGCCGCTGCCGGCCATGTCCTGCACCAGGGCGCGGTTGAGATCCATCATCATTTCGGCCAGCTCGCCGGGACGTTGCACCCGCTGGCGCAGGAAGGCACGGGCCGTGGTCATGAGCAGGGCGGCATCCACACCATGGCCGGCAATGTCTCCCACCACCACCCCCAACCATCCGGGATAGCTGCTGGGGAGGTCAAAATAGTCGAAATAGTCCCCGCCGATGCTCTCACTGGGCGTCATGCGCCCGGCCACTTCCAGCCCGCGCCGCACGGGAGGGGCGGTGGGCAGGAGGCTGCGCTGTACTTCCTCGGCCAGGGCCAGGGCTTTTTTCTGCTCCGAGATGTTGGTGACAAAGGCGATATGGTTCAGGAAATTGCCATCCGCATCCCGCAGGGTGTTGCCGTGCACCAGCACGGGCACCACGGTGCCGTCCCGGGCCACCAGCGCGCCTTCGAAGCTGCGGCGCTCCTGGGCCAGCAGCCGCTTGCGGTGCGCCTGGAGGAAGGCCCGGGATTCCGGGGTGGTCCATTCCAGGGGGCTGCGGCCCACCAGTTCCTCCTGGGCATACCCGAGCATGGCGGCATAGGCCTCGTTGCAGTAGACGAGGCGCAGGCCGGCATCCATCATGATGAAGCCTTCGGCGGCGGTCTCCAGGATGCGGCGGTGTTTTTCCTCGCTTTTACGCAGGGCTTCCTGGGCCAGCACCCGCTCGGTCACATCGGCCAGCACGCCCTGGTAGTGCCGGGGCTCGCCGTGTTCGTCGAAATCCACGGTGGTGACGTCATCAATCCAACGGATCTCCCCCGAGGCGGTACGGATGCGGTACCGCAGGGCGTACTCGTCCTTGCCGGCCAGCCGGGCGGCGCGGACCTGGGAAATGAGGCTGGCGTGGTCGTCCGGGTGGACGATGTCCAGAAAGGCCAGGGTCCCCCGGCGCAGGGCCTCGGGGTCATACCCGTACCGCGAGACGTTCTGGGAGACGTAATCCAGCCCGGTGACGCCGGCGGTGCGCCGGAAGAGGATGATGGGGCTGCGCTCCACGATGAGATTGGCCTGCCGCAGGGCTTCTTCCGCTTGTCGTCGGGCGGTGATGTCCATGACGATGCCCTGATAATGGGTGATGCGCCCGTGCTCGTCGCGCTCGGCCAGGGTCTCGTCCTGGACCCAGAACACCTGGCCGTCGGGGCTCACCAGGCGGTATTCCTGGGTGTACTCCAGCTGCCCCAGCCGGGCGTATTCCTTGATTTCCGCGGCCAGGCGGGGGCGGTCCTCGGGGTGCACGATGTCCGCGAATTCGAAGCGGCCTTCCAGCAGATCCCTGGCCGAGTAGCCGTAGCGGCTGATGTTCTCCGAGACGTACACCAGGCGATGGGCGTCGTCATTGAGGCGGCGGAAGAGCACGGCCGGGCTTTTTTCCACGATGCCCTTGGCCAGGGGCAGCATGTCGGCATCGGAGCTGCCCGGGGGGGGCGGATTTTCGGGTGCCGGGGCGGACGGGTCAGACGCCATGGACAGATCCTGGGTTGCGGAACCGAAGGGGACAGGACAGTTGATACCACGCCGGGTGGGGGAGCTCAACGCACCAGCCAGACACAGAATTCCGGATGCGGCTTGTAGCCCACACCCACGGCGCCCTTGCCGGTATACAGGCAAAAGGCCCAGGCCGGATCCACACCGCTGGTGGTGCCGGACCAGCAGGCGTCGGCCACGCGGCCGAAGGGGTGCCCCGCGGGCAGGGCGGGGTAGGCGTGGCCCGGGTCCACCAGGGTCTCCAGTTCGTTGATGGTGGGCAGCCGCCAGGGCTGGCCCGAGGCCTGCCGCCGGGCATGCGCCAGGGACAGGGCCATGTTCCAGGTGGTCATGCGCATGCCGCCGGCATCGCGATCCCAGAGCAGGCCGGTGCGACGGTCGCGCACCAGGCCGTCTTCCTCCACCATAAAGCGCGGGCCGTCCTCCCCGCCGTCCCCGCCGTCCCCGCAGGCGTCCAGGCAGCACGTGCAGCGGCCGCGCACGGGCAGGGTCAGGGAGTATTCCTCCTTGAGGCCAAAGAAGAGCCGGCCGCCTTCGAACTGCAGCCGCCAAGCATAGCGGGGATCATCGGCCCAGGGGGTGGCGGTCCAGTGCCAGCCGGGGAACACCTCGGTGAAGGGATGCCCCGGGGGGAACGCGGGCAGGCTGCGGGAATGATCCACCAGGGTGCGGAGTTCCCGGCGGGTGGGCAGCCGCCAGTCACGATGCCCGAGGTGACCCCGGGCGTTCCAGGCGGCGATGGCCTGGCGGGCTTCTTCCCAGTGCTGGGGCTCGCCAAAGGGCCGGGCGCAGCGCGGCCAGGTCAGGCCCGTGAGGCCATCTTCCACCAGATCTTCACTCACGCGGAACCGGTCTGCCTCCTGGCGTCGGCCAGGGGCATGGGCACCGTCCTGCACGGGATCCGGGGTGGCCAGGGGCGATCCCTGGGCGTCGAAGGTCAGCTGCTGGCCGGTGTGCAGATAGGGGGGAAGGTGCATGGAGTTCCTTGTCATCACAGGGGATTATTCCGGAAAGTCATCGGGGTTCCGGGCGGCGCGGGCCATGCCCGGCAATCGGAAGAACAGGCGGCGGGATTTTTCCATGCCCGGGCCTGAGCGGCCAGCGTCTGCGGCAATGGCCGTCGCGGGATCTTCCTTGGGCTGCGATCCCAGCTCCTGGCGCAGCAGAAAGAGAAAGCGGGTGCCCAGGTCGCCCAGGGCGGCATCCAAGTCCGCCAGCCAGCCGGCCAGCATGTTGTGGCCGATGGCCGCGGGGATGGCCACCAGCATGCCGCCGATGGTGGTGCCCAGGGCCTCGGCTAGGCCCCGGCCCACGAGCTGCAACGAGCCGGGTGTTAATTCGGCAAATCCTTGAAAGGAATGGAAGATGCCCCAGACAGTGCCAAACAGCCCCAACAACGGCGCGGCGCTGGCGCACATGACCAGGAAATTCAGGGAGATCCCCAGCCGGCTGGTCTGGGCGGCCTGCTCATCCCGAAGGCCCCAGCGGACGTTCTCCAGGATGATGCGCGCCACCTCGCCCGGGGTGGCCTCCAGTTTTTCCAATTGCTTGTATTCGTGGACGGCCTCGCGGACCACGGCCAGGGAGGGGGAGTCCTTCTCCCGCCCTACGGCCTGCACGGCCTCGGGGAGCCGGGCTGCGCGGCGGAAGGCCAGCAGGTCGCTGCGGATCTGCCGGCCGGCCCGGCGGTACTGCAGGATCTTCCAGAAGATGGCGGCCCAGGAGCCAAGGCTCATGCCCAGCAACAGCAGGTACGCCGCCTGGACCACCAGGGTGGACTCGGCCACGTGGGTCAGCAGATCGAATTGCGCCATGGCCCAGCACGTTACCCCAGGCGCGGCCGTTGGGAAAGGTGTTTTCGCCGGGATGTGCAAGGGGCCGCGCACCCGGTGGCAGGTGTGCAGTCTCGTGCACATCCCGGCGGCGCACAACACGAGACTGCTCTTTTATTCAGGGTGTTACGGATTGGCAGTGTTGTTGCATTCTCTCGCCAACACCAACGCACCCGCGGGTGCAGGAGGCTTCATGAGCAACACTGTCATCATCCTCATCATCCTTGCCGCCATGATCATCGCCGCTCCCGTGGCCGCCCAGCCGGGCATGGGCATGCCAGGTCGCGATAAAACCAAAGCCCAGGAATTCATGTTCCGCGTCATGGATACGAACCAGGATGGCCGGGTGGATCGGCAGGAATATCAGGCCGCCATGCAGGAGCGGTTCGACCGCATGGACGCCAACGGCGACGGCCTGCTGACCCGGGACGAGGTGGCCACGCGCTTCGAACAACTGCAACAGCGGCGACAGGCCATGCAGCAGGGCGGCGAATAACCCTCAGCACGACTCGCAATCGTCCGCCGGGTGCACCTCGGTGTGGGTCTCCCAGTCCGGGGCCAGGCAGTGCACCGGGCCGCCCAGGCGGGCGCGGAAGAGTTCGGCGGCCGGGATTTCCGGGGCCTCGGGATGGTCGCAGCGCGCCTGCTGCAGGGTGAGCTGGCGGATCTCACGCGGGCTCAGGTATTCCAGGGCCTTGCAGTGGCGGCAGATGAACCGCGTGGCCCGGCGCGGGCATTCGCATTTTTCCTTGATGAATTGATGTTTACGCACGCCTGCCTCGCTGCCGGTTGCATTAGGGCTCGGCTGTCCCTTCCACCTCATAGCTCAGCACATCCGGCGCCACAAACCGCCCCTGGCACACGGCGCCGATGCGGTCGCCGGCGGGATTGCCATACGGGGAGATGGTGAACACATGCCAGCCGGCATGGCTCGTGAGCAGCAATCGCACCTGGCGGATCTGGCCGTCCTCGGCAAAGCGGGCAAACACGGCCTCCCAGGCCTTGCGGCTGCGCGGGGCCAGCAGGTCCGCAAACCGCATGCCGGCCAGCTCCCGGCTGTCCGCCACGGCCATGGCCTTGCACAGGGCCCGGTTGCCCAGGATGAGGTGCTGTTCGTCATCCACCAGGGCCAGGGGATCCGGCAAGGCGTCCAGGGTCTGCCGCAGCAGGTGCAGGGTCACGTCGCGTTCCAGCTCGGCATCCTTGCGGGCGGTGATGTCGATGACAAATCCTTCCACCAGGGGCTCGCCCGTGGTGCTGGTGGTCAGGGCGGCCTGTTCCTGAATCCAGAAGATGTCGCCGTCGCGGCCGTAGACCTCGGATTCAAAGTCCCGCACCTCCCCCGCGGCATGCAGCTGGCTGGTAAATTCCGCCCGCCGCGTGTCCTCCACATACAACTGGGTTGCCGGGTTGGCCATGGCCGCCAGCAACTCGTCGGGTGAGGCATACCCCAGCATGCGCGCCAGGGCCGGGTTCACGGTGATGAAGCTGCCCCCCGGCCGGGCTTGGTAGATGCCCACGGGGGCGTCCTGCACCAGGGCCTGGTAGCGCAATTCGCTGGCCGCCAGCCGTTGTTCCAGGCGCCGGCGCTGCACGCAAATGTGCATGTTGGCGGAAAGATCTGCAAACTTGACGGGTTTTTGGATAAAACAATCGGCAACGGGCAGGGCCCGTTCCAGCTGTTCGTAGGGTTCCATGCCCGTGAGGAACATGATGGAAAGGGTCCGGGTGGCTTCACTGGCGCGCAGGCGGCGGGCCACTTCCAGGCCGTCCATGTCGCCTTCCAGGCAGATGTCCAGCAGCACCATGTCCGGCGCATGGGCTGCAGCCAGGGCCAGGGCCTGTTCGCCCGTGGCAGCCGTGCCCACCAGCTCGTGCCCCAGCCGTTTAATCATGAAGGCAAGGGTTGTGGCCGAAATGGGATCGTCTTCCACCAGCACCAGTCGATACTGCTCGGTTTGGGTCACCATAGATTCGCTCAGTGTCATGCCCCCCATGGCAGGATCATGACAGTTCTACGCATTATGTGTTGAAGATCAAGGGGGATTCCTCCACGACCTCGGCAAGGGAATGGACTTGGTGTAGGATTCGCATAGGAAGGTAACTGTCTTGCAGTGGCGAGCATGCCCAGGAGAGGGGGTATGCCATGGTTTTTGAACGCATGCCCTGGCAGTGGCCTGCGCCTTGGTTTTGGCTTTGGTTATGGATGGTTGGAGTGTCGCTCCGGCCTGCAGGTGTTCGTCCTCATGGCCCTGCAGGCCATCAGGCTTCAGAGGACGGCAGCCAGCCCTCCCAGGCCGGCAGGGCCAATTGGGGCAGGGCCTTGGATTCCAGTACTTCCCCCGGGGCGGCGCTCTGGAACAGCTTGTATTGCCCTTCGCGATTCAGCCAAAACGCGTGCACCAGCCGGCCTGCGATGTCCACAATCCAGTATTCCGGGAGGCGTACGGCTTCGTACAGGGCCAGGCGGCTGGTGGTGTCCCGCAGCAGGGTGTCCGGTGTCTGCACCTCAATCACCAGCACTGGTCGTTCGGAGCGGTGCTGGCAGGCCACGGCCAGGTCCGGTTGCACCTCGTCGTGTTCCGCAGCATCCAGCAGGGTGCACACGGCCTGGCTGGCAAGAACGGCGTCGGGGCCAGTGCTGGAGGAGGCCTGGGATGGGACCAGCACCCGGCAGGAAGTCCCGGCCAGGGCTGCCGTCAACACGCCGGCCAGGGCCGTGCGGACATGCTCATGCAATGTGGCGGTGGATGCCGGGACGGCCGGTGCAGCGCGGGACATGCCTTTCCTCCCTGGGGTCGTGGAGCCTGCGGCTCCGGGGGCCGCCTTGCAGGCGGCTGGGTGTCCCATGGATCATACCACGAGGATGCGCCGGCGGGAATGTATGTCCGCGCCAACAGCACCAAGATTGAACGTCACCAGACGATGCCTCCACGGCGGAAGCGCTCGCGATAAATGCGGCGTGTCTCTTCCAGCACCAGCTTGAGGTAGTCGATGTTCTTGCGGATGGCCTCCTCGTATGGATCGGCGTCCAGACCGTGGCGGGCGCGGAAGTGGCTGCGCATGAACCGGTGCACGCCCCCCAGCTCCTGGGCCAGGCGTTGCTTGACGATGTTCTCGTAAAATCCCTCGGTTTTTTCCAGCAGCATGAGTTCGGAATCAAAGCCGGCCACGCCGGCCTCCTCGAATTCCCGGTACAGCAGAAACAGTTTCTCCAGATAGGCGCGATCGGCCATCTGGGCATAAAGATCGGCCACGCCAAGCATGCGACCCAGGAGGGCGAGTTCCCCGGTGCGAAACGCAATGTCAGCCACGGGTCTGTCCATGATGGTGCAGGCGATGAGGTGGGCACCGTCCCGGGCGTCTTCCTCGGGCAGGCCGTGGGTGGCGATGTATTCCGCCAGCATGCGCATGGAGCGCGCTTCGTGCCCCACGGTATACTTGGCGCCGGTGCCTTCGGTGTCGTCCACGGTTTGGATGAGGCCGGCGTCATGAAACAGGGCGCAGGCCAGCAGCAGCCCCACGCCGCGTTCGGACAGGGGTTCGCCCTCGGCATGGGCGCCGTGGGCCAGGCGGATGGCGGCCAAGAACACCGCCGAGGTGTGCTCCAGGTTGTGGTATTTGGTGTTGCTGGCGCGGTATCCGGGGTATTCGCCGTGGAACAGCCGGATGATGTCGCGGTACAGGTGCCCGGCTTGGGGTTTGAGGTCGGGCATGTCCATGGCGTCCAGGAGCAGGTGCGCTTCGGTAAGCACCGCCAGGGTGTCTTGGGGGTCCACCAGGGAGTGCAGGCTAGGGCGGCGTCCTTCCACGCGGTCGGCTCCTCATGCAAAGAGGGGGGCAGGGGTGCAGGGGGGGGCTCCGGCCACATGGAGCCCCGTGTTCCTTTGGTGGTGTAAAAGGAACGGGCCATGTTGACAAGCTGCCCCTTGCCCCACGTCTCCAAAGCACGTACATATCTCATGGACGAACAGACGTTTTCCCCCGCAGCGCATGGAGTGACAGCCCATGAATCGGCACTTTCTCGTCACCGTGAGCGACGACCCCCAGGCCATGCATGCCATTCGTTTTCTCGGGCATTTTTTTCATCGCAAGGATGGCCTGGAGTGCACGCTGTTCTACGTGGCCCCCCGTGACCATGACAGCCCCACCGCCATGATTAAGCCAGACGCCCGGGAGCTGGCCAAGGGCAAGGCCGCCCTGGAGGCTGCCCACGACAAGCTGCGCCACATGGGCTGGCCCGCGGAGCATCTGCACCGAAAAACCATGACCCAGCGCCAGTCCACGGCCATGGAAATCGTGGACGAGGCCCACCGCGGCCGCTACGACGCCGTGGTGCTGGGCCGCCGAGGCATCACCAGCTTCGAGGCCTTCATGGGATCCTCCATCAGCCATGAACTCCTGGAGGAGCGCATTTCCTTCCCCCTGTGGCTGTGCCGCATGCCAGAGGCCACCCGCAAGGGGGTGCTGTGCTGCGTGGACGGCTCCGAGCAGTCCCTGCGCATCGTGGACCATGCCGGTTTTATCCTGGCTGGTCGCCATGAACACCACATCACCTTGTGCTGTGTGGAAAATGGCTCGCGTCCCGAGGTAGAGGACCTGTTTGCCCACTGCCGTGAAATACTGCGCCAAAATGGGGTGCCGCCGGAGATGATCCGCGAAAAAAGACTCCTGGGCGACTCCCCGGCCCGGGCCCTGCGTACGGAACTGCACGATGGCGGGTATGCCGTCATTGCTTTGGGCCGCACAGGCGCTGGCGGCGGCGCTCTGCGCAAGCTGTTTTTCGGCTCCGTCTCTCGCGACCTCATCCAGACGGCGCCCCCGGCCACGGTCTGGATTTCCCGCTAACCCTTCACCCCGGCGCCCATGTCCAGCCATTCCGCCATGCGTCAGCTCAGCCCAGCCGCCCCGCGCCCTCCGCTGCGCGCCGCCTGTGTGACCGCCTGTTTGACTGTCTGCCTGGCCGCCCTGCTGCTGCCTGGCTGCGCGCGTTTTCAAAAGGTGGATGTGGAACGGGAATTCAAGGATTTCATCGCCCTGTACAAGGAGATGAACACCTTTACCGAAGCCGTCTTCCTCATGGAGCACAGCAAGGTGCTTAACCGCGACCTCTCCGACTTCCTGCAACAGAAGCTCTTTGAGACCAAGCTGCAGCTGGAGACAGTCATCGACATCATCTTTTTTTACAAGTATTCGGATTTCAGAAACTATGAAAACTATCTGGTTGTCTATCGATATGTGAACCAACGGCTGGACACCGTGCTGCAAGGCTTTGCTGCGCAGGACAAGTTCATGTCTGCCGTGGAAGAAGACCACGGGCACCAGCCCCATGTGGCCCGCTACACCCGGGAATACCGGCAGTATCTGGCCCGCGTTATTGCCCAGATCAACGAGCTCAAGGAGAAAACCAAGTGATTTCCGCCCCGCACGTGCAGACAATCATCGCCGCTGTGGACCTGAGCCCGGTGACCGGCAAAGTGGTCGGCTGGGCCATGGCCCAGGCCAAGGCCTTTAACGCCAGGCTGCAACTGCTCTACGTGACCACCCCGGAGCCGGACTTCATCGGCTACGCCCCTGGCCCGCAGCACGAGCGGCAGGCCGTGGCCTGTCGCATCCAGGACGAACAGCGTGCCCTGGCCGCCCTTAAGACCCAGGTGGCCGCCCAGGGGTTGGACGTGACCGAACATGTGTTCCAGGGCGTGCCCGAGGAAAAGATCCTGCAGGAGGCCCAGCGCCTGCAGGCGGATCTTATCATCTGCGGTCGCCATGATCATGACTTCTTTTACCGCCTCTTCGTGGGCAGCGTGGGCGAGGAACTCCTCAAGCGTTCGCCTTGCCCCATCCTTTTTGTCCCGGCCGATGCCCCGTCCGAGAACGAGGCGTCGTAGTGTCCCGAGGGGTGTTGTGGTGCGGCCTGGCCTTGTTGCTGGGCCTGGTCTTGCTGTCCGCGCCCGGTGCCCTGGCTGAGACTTCGCCCGCCACCGCCGCCGCAGTCTTCGTCTGGGAGCCTCGGAGCGAGGTGGTGCTCCTGGAGAAAGACGCCGACGTGCGCCGCCCCCCGGCCTCCCTGGTCAAATGCATGACCGCCCTGCTGGTCTGCGATGCCGCGGCCAATGGCACCCTGGACTGGGCAGAGCCGGCGCCGGCGCCGCCGGTCGTGGCCGCCGTCACCGGCGCGCGTCTGGGGCTGACGCCCGGCCAGGCCGTCCCAGTGCAGGAGCTGTTGGCGGCCCTGCTCATCGGCTCG
>JAIWOE010000079.1 GCA_020217165.1 Desulfovibrio sp.
AAGGTCATGGGCAGGGTGACGTTTTCCAGGGCCGTCATCACCGGAATGAGGTTGAAGGTCTGGAAGATGTAGCCGATCTTGCGGTTGCGCAGCCAGGCCAGCTCATAGGCGTCCAGCTGGGAGACATCCACTTCGTCGATGAAGACCTTGCCTTCCGTAGGCTTGTCCAACCCACCGATCATGTTGAACAAGGTGGACTTGCCAGACCCGGACGGCCCCATGATGGACAGGTACTCCCCGGCCATGATCTCCAGGTCCACGCCCTTGAGGGCCTGCACCCGGTGCTTGCCGAGCTGAAACTCTTTTTTGACGTTGATCACCCGCACGATGGTGCGCCCGTTGCCGAACTTGCGCGCGGGGGCGGCGGCGGGGCCGGGAGGAGCGGCGGTCTCGTCAGCGTGCTGCATGGGGTCTCATCCTCACAGGTCGGCCTTCATGGCCACCACAGGTTGCATGCGGGCGGCCACGTAGGCGGGGTAGCTCACGCCGATGAAGCACAGTCCCACCCCGGCCAGCATGGCCAGGCCCAGGGAGCCCAGCAGGGCGGCTGGCGCCAGCCCGGCAAATGCGGAAAATCCAAACCGAAACAGGCCCAGGAGCATGGCCCCCAGCCCACCCAGCAGGCTGCCAATGGTGGCCCCGGCCAGACCCTGCATGGTGGCCTCCAGCAAAAACAGCCGCAACACCATGGAATCCAACGCGCCCAGGCACTTCATGATGCCAATTTCCCGAAACCGTTCGGTGACGGCCATGAGCTGGGCATTGACGATGCCCACGGCGCACACCAGGAGCGAAAGCACGGCAATCCAGCGCTCCTTGGGGCTGGACCCCACGGCGCCGCTGGCGGCG
The DNA here is from genome assembly GCA_020217165.1 of Desulfovibrio sp. Classification (GTDB taxonomy): domain Bacteria; phylum Desulfobacterota; class Desulfovibrionia; order Desulfovibrionales; family Desulfovibrionaceae; genus Megalodesulfovibrio. The sequence goes on from JAIWOE010000079.1 coordinate 850, forward strand.
TCCACGTCATAGCCGGCCCGCAGCAGGTGGGCCATGGCGGCCTCGCCCCCGGCCTGCAGGTAGCCCTGGGCCAGGTCCACGTTGACCATGGTGAAACTCAGAAACGCCACCGCCAGCACCAGGCTGATGACGGTGATGACATTGCGCAAGAACCGCACCCGCAGGTTGCGCCAGGCGATTTCCACCGACGCGGCCCAGGGCAGCACGATGAGGCGTTGAACACGACGGTGGCCGTTGGCAGCGGACATTATCTATCCTTACCATGACAACCCGGCCATGACAAACCGGGAGAGCGGAAAATGGTGCGGTGCGGCGCCACAGGCGTTGGCCTATTTTGTACCATAGCTGAGGTTAAGCAATGATGACAAGTCTGGGATGGCCCGGAGGGTCCTTTTCTTTCGCCGACTTGCGGCACGCCATGGCCGCCGGCTCCAGGCGCGGATGCCCGGCCAGCAGGGAGAGAAAGCCCGCCATCCAGTCCAGGGCGGCACGGTTCATGCGCTGATGATGGCACATGATGCCCAGGCGGCCGGCGGCGGCGCCCGACTCCAGCTCGCCCAGCAATCCCGTCCAGGCTGCGGCTGGTGTCGGCTCCTTGCGGGTGTGCAAATCCACATTCACAAAGATGTCCGGCAGCTCCGGCGGTGCGGGGGGGCTTGCATTGCGGGAACGAGAAACGGCCGCATAGCCCAGCTCCACCAACAATTCCAGGGTCTCCCCGTCCACCCGGTTCCAGGGCGGGGTGAACAGGGGCACAAACGCATCTCCCAGCAGGGACTCCAAGCGTCGTCTGCCGGCTTCCAGGTCCTGGCGCTTGTGTTCGCGGGTCCTGGCCGGACCAAACTCCATACTCTTGCCGGATGGTTCATGGTTGACGTGCAGGCGGCCGTGCTGGTGCCAGGCAAAGAGCCCGGGAGCGACGGCCGTCTGCGCGGCGAGGATTTTCCAGCGGGAGGCGGTGATCCAGGCCGGGACAAGGGATGGCGCCAGGGGAATGCGGCGCAGGAGGAACAGCTGGATGAACTCCTGCCAGATGTTGCTGGGCACGCCGCAATCATCCGCCCGAAAGAACACGGGGCAGGTCCGTGCGCCCAGCGGGTCCAGACGATCCAGACCGCGATCCAGGGCCAGGCGTGCCTGGCGCAGGGCATCGTGGGGTACGGCGCGCCACAGGGAGCAGGGGGTGGTGCGCACGGCCATGTTCAGCACCTCCAGGATTGGCGCCAGCCGCGCAGGATGCGGGCCGAGGCGGCAGCGCCGTTGAGATCGATGGGTGCCTCCCGCGGTGCTGCCCGTGTGTGGACGTGTTGCCGCCCATGCAGGCACGCATCAAGGCGGGCCGCCAGATGTGCTGGCTCCAACTCCGCCGGGTGCAGCAATTCCAGCAGCCCCCGCCCGGCCAGGGCCGTGGCCCGAAGGCGTTGTTCGCGGTTCTGGTCAAAGGGCAGCACCAGCGCTGGCGTCCCCTGGGCCAGCACCCCCATGACGGTGTTGTACCCGGCCAGACTCACGGAACAATCCGCCACGGCCAGCCACTCCTGAAAGTGTGGGGTGAACCGCTCCAGGGTCATCCACGGTGCCCCCGCTGCCAACTGCTGCAGGGTGCGGAACTCCGCCTCGGCCATGAAGGGGCCGGCAAAGGCCAGCAGCCGGTGGGGGCGGGTGGTACGCAGCACATAGGAGGCCTCCAGGATGCAGCGCATGAGGTCCAACCCCACGGCCCCGCCGCCGATGCTGGCCAACACCAGGGATTCCTCCGGGGACAGGCCAGCCGATGCGCGCCAGGCGTGTCTTGCCGCCTCGGGCACCGGGTCCGGGGCCACATAGCCGCTGTAGGCCAGGGGAATGGCAATGTCGGCGGCGCGCTCAAACGTGGCATCCAGGGGAAACAGGGTCGGATCGCTATGCACCAGGAGCCCGGAAAAGTGCCGGTGCAGCATTTCCAGCACGCGGCGTTCGTAGGCGTCCTGATCCTTTTTTTCCACCAGAATATCCCGCAGGCTGCAGACCACGGGCACGCCGGCGTTGCGGGCATCCTCAAGCAGTGGCTGGATTTCCTGCCCAAAGCGCTTGCGACCAAAGGGGTACAGTTCCACCAGCAGCAGGTCGGGGGCAAGGTCGGCAAAGGCGTGGCGCAGACGGGTGGTGCGCTCCATGAACCGTGCCGCCACCAGTTCCTCGCGTCGGGCCGGGTCGTGTTCGCTGCCATCCCCCAGGTGGAGCTGGGAAAAATCCGCGTCCATCATCAGGGGGGGCAAGGGCAGGTGCCGCACATGGGGGGGCAGGGCGGCCGGGGCTTCGGCGCCGCCGGTGATCAGGTGCACCGTCTCGGGCCCCAGGGCCTGGGCCACGGCCAGGCTGCGGAACAGATGCCCCATGCCCAGGACGTGCTGCGTGTAGAACAGAATGCTCATGCCTCGACCGGCTCCAGGCGTTCGTTGAGGTTGAGGATGGCCAGCCGCCCGCCGTCTTCCGGCGTCCAGGCAAAGCGATGCAGCCGTTGTGGCTTGAGGGGGTCCGGTTCGTGGGGCAGATACGTCCATCCCAGGCAATGGTAGGCCAGGCATTTGAGGGTGCCCTTGTGGGCCACCACCAGGCAGGGCGAGCCGCTATCGGTCAGGGCATGGTCCGCCAGGGCGGCCAGCACCCGGGCCAGCACCTCGGTGCGGCTTTCCCCACCGGGGGGGCGGAACTCCCAGCCCTTGTGCTCCTGTTCCCGCACGGCCTCTGGGGTTTCCACACAGAGTTCCTTCACCGTGCGACCCACCCAGTGTCCCCAATCCTGCTCCCGCAGGCGGGAATCCTGGGTGATGGGCAGGGCCAGGGATTCGTTGAGCAGCGCAGCAGTCTCCATGGCGCGACCCAGATCGCTGGACAGGATGCGCCGCCAGCCCTGGCCGGCCAGGGCGCGGCCCCAGGCGCGGGCCTGCTGGCGCCCCAGGTCGGAGAGGGGGTGTTCCGTCTGCCCCTGGATGCGTTTGTCCACATTCCACAGGGTTTCCCCATGACGAAGCATGCCGTAGATCATGGCTGGTCCTCCCCCCGGTGGGCCGCGAGCAGTGCGTGAATGCGCGTTTCCATGCGTGCATAGTTGCGCGTCACGTCGTGATTGGCAAGTACGTAGTCCCGTGCGGAGTCGCCCAGGGCCCGGCGACGGGCCGGATTGGCGAGCAGATCCCGGATGGCCGTGGCAAAGGCTTCCGCATCATAGGCAGGGGTAATGAGGCCGGATACACCGTGCCGCACCACCTCTGGCGCGCCGTCGTGATCCCAGGCCACGCAGGGCAGGCCGCAACACTGCGCTTCCAGGTATACCATGCCCAGGCCCTCGCGAATGCCGGGAAAGACGAACAGATCGCCGGCAGAATAGAATTCCTGCAGCCGGAAGCGTTCCATCCTGCCCACAAACACGGCCCGGCCCGGCAACTCCGAGGCAGCCAGGGCCTCCAGGCGGGGTCTTGCAGGACCATCGCCGGCCACGGCCAGACGCAGGGGCGTGCCCTCCCGCAGCAGCCGGCCGGCGGTGCGGATGACCCATTCCAGCCCCTCGGCCTTCACATCCTCCCGCAGCATGGCGGCCACGGCCAGCACCGGCTCGTCCCCGGCGTTCCAGGCGGCGCGCAGCCTGGCGCGGGCCTGGACGTCAAAGGCAAACCGATCCGTGCGAATGCCCGGCGCCACATACAGGAGTTTTTCCGGGGGCACGATGCGTCGCAGGTTCTCCAATTCCGGCCGTTTGTTGCTGATGAGCAGATCCGCCCGCATGAGACCATGTTTGTTCAGCGCATACCCCGGCCGGGTGCGCCAGTGGCGGCGGCGTTTGGTGGCGTAGGCCGGGGCAAAGACGATGTATGGCACGCCGCGTCTGGCCGCCAGGGCTCCCAGCAGGTCCGGGGCGCGGTAATAGGCATGGTACGTGAAGATGGCGTCCACCCGGGGCAGCAGGCGCAGCAGGGCCGCGGCTTCCCGGGCCAGGGCGGGCCAGCGCCAGGGCTCTTCCCAGATGCGGTCCGTGGAAACCTGCCCCGCGGGGAGGATCGTGTGTCCACGTTGGGCAAAAAAATCCGCCAGATCCCGGGCGATGGTCACATCCCCGGACAGGCGGGGGTGGGCCAGGGGACGCATGGGCGTGACAAAGGCCAGGCGGATGGAGCGAGTGGGGGGCGTGACGGGCGCGGTGGACAGGTCGTCACCGCAGGCTCGCTCGTCAGCATCGTCAGGTCGCATCATTCCGTCGCATGGTCAGGCCGCGGAGCCATCCGCCACCAGGGTGGAGGGCGAACAGGCCCGCAGGGCAGCGGCGGGCTGTCCCTGTACGTTGCCGGCCCTGGCGTAAATCTGCGCCAGCTCGCCGATGCAGGCGAGGTTGTCGAACACGGTCTGCACGCGCTGTCTTGCCGCGGGGATGAGGCGTTCGCGCAGGGTATCGTCGGTCAGCAACCGCCTGATGGCCTCGGCCAGGCCAGCGGCGTCACCACTGGCACAGAGCAGGGCCGTCTGCTCATGCAGGGCCAGTTCCGGAATGGCGGACACCCGCGTGGCCGCCACGGGCACGCCCATGGCCATGGCCTCGGCGATGACATTGGGGATGCCGTCGCGGTCCCCATCCTTGGCGATCTTGCAGCCCAGCACGAAGCAGTGCGCCTGACGATACAGGCCGATGACCTCCTCATGGGTCAGGGTGCCGGGCAGGTCCACCACATCCTCCAGCTCCAGCCGGGCAATCTCCCGCAACAGCGCGGCCTTCTGGGGCCCGTCCCCCACCAGCACATAGCGGAAGGCCAGCCCCTGGGCCTTGAGCATGGCCAGGGCCGCAAGCACCGTGGGCAGGCCCTTCTTTTCCACAAACCGGGCCACGGTGAGGATGGTGTATGGCGGTTCCGCCCTGGCCGGCCGGGTCGGGGGGGAAAAGCGGGAAAGCTCAATGCCATGATACACGCAGTGCACCTGCACCGTGGGGGCGATGGTTTCCAGGGCGGCCTTGTTGTGCTGCGTGCAGGTGACCACAAAGGCGGCACGCTCCAGCTTGTCGCGTAGGCGGTCGGGCAACTGGGTGTAGATGTCCTTGGCGTGGGCCGTAAAACTGAAGGGCAGGTCCGTGAGCATGCTTACGTACTGAGCCACGGACGTGGGCGAGTGGGCAAAGTGGGCATGCACGTGGATGATGGGTTGGTCCCGCAGAAACGTCTGGGCCAGCATGGCGGCCTGGAACAGGTGCTTCACGCAGGCCACCTTGCTGCTGGAGCCGGGAATGCGCGTGAGCATGTAGGCAAACGCCGTGGCAAACTCCCTGGGCCGGCGCAGGGCGAAACACAGGGCATGGAATAGAAACAGGTGCAGATTGCGGAAAAAATGCTCCGGCAGGTAAAAGACCGGGGCCTTGATTTCATCCACGCAGGCATGGCGGATGAGCTCGCGCGGTGGCCGCATGGAGATGATGGCCAGCCGGAAGCCCATCTGCTCCAGCACCCTGATTTCATTAATGATAAATGTTTCTGAGATACGTGGATACCCCTTGAGCAGCAGGGCCAGACGCGGCCCGGCCTGTGCCTTGGAAGCCGCAGCGCTCATGCCTGGCCCTCCCGAAACGCCTGCAGTCGCTGGCGCATCACTTCCAGGCCGGTCATGGGGAACCTGGCCATGGCTTCGTGGTAGGGCGTCAGGTTCGCGGCCAGGGCGAGGATTTTGTCCCGCAGGTTGTCCGGGGTCAGATCGCCCCAGGGGAGATAATCCGCCAAGCCATGTTCCTTGAAAATCTGCGCCCGGATGAGCTGCTCGCGCCGGGGGTTGTCCCGCGGGATGATCAGACAGGGCTTGCGTTGGGATAAAATCTCGCAAATGGTGTTGTAGCCGCCCATGCCCACCACCAGGTCGGCCTGGAGTAGTTGCTTTTCCATTTTTTTGACAAAACTCGTAAAATGCACCCCCACGGCCTTGGCCCGCACGGCCAGCTCATCGCGCAGTTGCGGCTGCAGGAAGGGCCCGCAGACCATGGAACTGCGGAAGGGAACCCCGGGATTCTGCTCCAGCATGCGCAGGTAGGTGTCCAGCACGGGAAAGCCGTCGCCCCCGCCGCCGATGGTCACCAGCACTCGGGGCTTGTCGGAATGGTTGCGGGTCAGGTTGCTGGGGGGGCAGGTGGCGGCCTTCTTGAAGGAAAATCGTGGAATGTACCCGGTAAAGCGCATTTTTTTGCTGATGGATTCCGGAATGCCGTATTCTTTGATGGGGTCGTACAGCTCCTGCATGCCGTAGACCCAGATTTCGGAATAGAGCTTGTCCATGGCCTCCAGATCCCCGCGCTCTTCCCATTCCTGGCGGGTGGCTTCGGCGTCGTCCAGAATGTCCCTGAGGCCAAGGATCACCTTGGTCTGGGGCCTGGTTTTGCGGAACCATTTCAGGGTGGGGGCCACCTCACGCTTGAGCCCCAGGGGCACCTTGTCCACGATGAACAGGGCCGGGTCAAAGGCCCGGGCCGTGGCCGTGATGATGTTGCGCCGGATATGCAACGCATGCCGGGCATTGACCTTGATGGAGTGCGGCAGGTACACGGTGTTTGATTTTTTGATCATCCCCGGAATGCGCACAAAGTCTATCCCTTCCGGCACATTAAAGCGGCCCACGATGGGCGATCCGGTGAGGATGAGGATGTTCACGCCTTCCCCCACAAGCTGGGAGGCGATGGCCAACGTGCGACGGATGTGCCCCAGACCATAGGTGTCGTGGGAGTACATCAGAATATTGTACGTGGAAGGTGCGGACATGGAGGGCGGCAGGCTCGCAATCGGCTGGAGGTTCCTTGGCGGCTTGAAACAACCGCCGCAATGGGTATAACACCTGAGTCGGCTGCGCAAGCCGCCGTGCAATCACAATATGACGAACGGGGTGGATATGTCCACATTGCATCCGTCTTCCTGGCGCCACGATCTGCCGGACTCCAGTGCCGTGCGCGCCCTTTCCGAACAGGAGTTCCGCAACCGCCTGGACGCCTTGTGCGACATTGAGGATCCGGAAGCCATCTGGCGCACCCCGGAAGAGGTGGAGCAGCTCTGCCGCCACCACACCCACGATGGCACCGGCGACCGGGTGACCCCCAGCTTCCTGCGGGCCGACCTGCGCGGGCGCCGCGTGGCGGATCTGGGATCCAACATCGGGTATTATTCCTTCTTGGCCTCCATTGTCATGGGCGCCCGGGAAGTGCTGGCCTTCGACCGATCACCCCGGGCCATCGAGGTAGGCTCATTCTTCCAGGCCCGGTTCGGTCCGGATACTGTGTCCTTCCATTCCGCCAACTTCCTGGCGCCGGATTTTACCGACGAGTTCGGCCGCTTTGACGTGGCTGTGCTCATCGATGTCATGGGAGATACCTGCGTGCGCGAAGGCCGCGGCCCGGGCCTGCTGGCCGGGGTGCAGCAGATGGTGGACGAGGCCATCATGCTGGTCTTCCGCCCGGTGTACAAGCTCAAGGAACACTTGAAGGTTGACGCCGAGGAACTGCAGGCCGTCTACCCCGATGGCCGCATTGAGGACGGACGCTTCCACTACCTGGAGTTACTGGTACGGCGCGGCCTGCTGGAGGGATGGTCCCTGGACCTGCTGGACCCGACCTTCACCGAGCCCCTGGACACCTCCACCCAAAAGCAGCTCTTCCGGCTGCGCAAGGTATAGCCCCGCCGCCGGGAACCCCTGTTTCTGCAAGGCCGACCATGAGCAAAATCCCCCCCTGGACCCGCGACCTCCTCAAGGGGCCGCGCTTTGACATTGGTGAGCACACCTACGGCAAACTCCAGGTGGAGGGCCCCCTGGGCCGGGTGATCATCGGCAGGTTCTGTTCCATCGCCGCCGAAGTCACCGCCCTCATGGTCGGCCACAGGGTGGACTGGGTGAGCACGTATCCATTCACGGTACTCCATGCGGAGTGGGAGGAACTGGCCGGCATTCACGGCCACCCGGCGGCCCTGGGCGATCTGCGCATCGGGCATGATGTGTGGATTGGCCATGGCGCCACCCTCCTGGCCGGGGTGACCGTGGGCTCCGGCGCGGTCATCGCCGCCAATGCCATGGTCACCAGAGACGTGCGACCCTACGCCATCGTGGCTGGCAACCCGGCCCGGGAGATTCGCCGCCGCTTTACCGAGGCGGAAATTGACGCCCTCCTGGAGCTGGCCTGGTGGGATTGGGACCTGGAGCGCATCCGCGCCATTGCACCGTATCTCGTGGCCGGTGACGTGGCCGCCCTGCTGGATGCGGCCCGGGAGCTGCGGTCTTGAACCAGGGGACCGAAGCCGCCGGCCCCCTTTCCCTGGCAGTGGTGGCGGCCAAAAAATATTTTCTGCCCTACCGGGAAGCCCTGGTGCAGGCCTTTGCCCAACTGGGGGTGCAGGCGCGCGGGGTGGCGCGGCTGGAGGAAGCGGGGCCCGTGCAGGGCGTGCTGGTGCTGGGCATGCACGCCTTTCCCCATCCGCGTCGCATCATTCCGGAATCCACCATCCTGGCCGCCATCCATACCGAGCAGCTGCCTACAGTGGAGGCCGGCTCCCTGCAGTTCGGCCGCGACCGCTATCGCGTGCTGCTGCGTGACCGCAGGGAGTACGACTTTGTGTTTGACTGGAGCCCCGTTACCGCGTCCATGCTGAGCCGGCGTTTCCCCCGGGTGTTTCACCTGGACCACGGCTGCATGCCCGATGCCGGGACACCAGTCCCGGACCCTGCCTACGACGTGGTGTTCATTGGCGCGCCCGACGGCGTGGATGGCCGCCGCGCTCAATTGCTGGACACCCTGGGCCGGCGGTTCCGCCTGTTCCCGGAGCACAGCGGCCTGTGGGGCGAGAAGAAGCGGCGGGCCATGGCCTCGGCGGCCATTGTCTGCAACCTGCATTACGACCACGGCGCGGCCTTCGAGGCGCCGCGAGTCTGGGAGGCCCTGTCCATGGGGGCGTTTCTGCTGTCCGAGCCCATGGCCAATGCCGCTCCCTTTCTGGCCGGGCGGGACTATGCCGAAGCCTTTGCCCACCAGCTCCCGGAGGCCGTGGCCCACTACCTGGCGCACCCCGACGCCCGGGCTGCCCTGGCCGCCCAGGGCCGGGCCACGGCCATGGCCCATCCCATGACGGCCACGGCCGGCCGCATCCTGCGACAATTCCTCATCGAGGCAGCCCTGCAGCGTCACGCCGGCTACGCGCGCCGGCGCCGGCTGTATCGCTGGCTGCCCTGGGAACGCCTGCGCGAGCCGATCTTTCCCTGAGCCTTGAACGGCCGCAGGGTGCAACGTCTTGTACGGAGAAGTATCGTGTGCCCTACGCCATCTCCGCGCCTTGCCGCGCCGGAAGCCGGAAGGGGATGCCCATGGCTTCGCGGCGGTGTTCAGGCACGAAGTCCACGCACAACCGCGGCCAGGTGGTGATGGCTTCATCGGTGACGAGTTGCCGGGCCAGGGGGGTCAGGATGGTTTGCCAGGCGGGATCCATTTGTCCCTGCACCAGCTCCAGGGCCCGGGCGCGTTCCCCGCGCATCGCCAGGGCGGCGGCCAGATTGCCGACAAACAGATCGGCCCGCGGGTCCAGCTCCAGGGCCTGGGCAAAGCGGATGGCGGCAGCCTCCCTGTCCCCGGTTTCCCAATCCAGCACGCCCAGGTTGTTGGCGGCGGCGGGCAGCAGGGGATCCCCCTCCAGGGCCAGGAGAAAATGCTCCCGGGCTCGCGTGGAATTGCCGGTCACCATGGCCTGCAGCCCGGCCAGGAGGGCTTCCTGGGCCGGGGAGAGCAGTACGTAGTTGGGCCCCAGGCAGGGGCAACGCCGGGCGCGGCAGGGTTCGTCCCACTCCAGCCGGCGCGGATCGGTCAGGATGTTGCCCAGGTCCCGCTTTTCCCCACTGCAACGGTAGAGCTGGCCGTCGGGCTCCAGTCGCAGCAGGGTGCGGCCACCGCGGCAGGGCACGCCCTGAAAGTTGAAGGCCATCTTGCGGCCGGCCCGGGGAAACTCCGCAAACACGGCCCTGGCCTCGGCATTGTAGGCGTTGGGATACTCCTGTCCTTCGAAGAATCCCTTGAAGGGGCGCGGGGTGATGGGCACGCCCCGGGCCTCGAACCACTCCCTGTCCTGGCGAAATGCCGCCACCAGCTGGGGGTGCACCACATAATTGACCGTCAGATGAAAGCCCCGCTCCCGCAGCAGCAGGATGTCTTCCACAAAGGCCTCCACCAGGCCCTTGCGACGGCGTTCTTCGATGTGCAGGGCGATGTACAGGTCATGCACCCGGGCGGGGTCCAGCTGCCGGGCAAAGTCCCGCACCAGCCGGGAGATGCTCAGGTTGGTATCGATGGAGATGCGATGGCGGCGGCTCAGGGCATGGCACAGCTCTACGAAGTCTGGATACAGAAACGGCTCCCCACCGGTCATGCCCACCACCCACTCCTCGCCGGTGGCGTCCAGGAAATTCAGCAGGGTGGCGGCGGGCACCACGGGCTCCACCGGGGCTGTTTCGTGGGGAAAATAGCAGTACCGGCACTGGAAGTTACAGCGCCGGGTCATGTTCCACATCAAATGAAAGGGGGCGGTGGCCATGAATCATCCTGATGGCAAAAACGAACACGGGGCGCCGAAGCGCCCCGCGTGGTGACGGAGAAGGGTTAGCGGCCTATTTCGACCTGGCGGTTCTGAATATAGGCGTCCCGCATGGCGCTGTAGGGCTCCACCGCAGCCTGCTTGAAGCGGTCGTACTCGTCCAGCTTGAAGCTCATGGCGTTGAAGCGCTCGCCGCCGCGGACCGTGGCCTCCACCCAGAAGGGGGCGGGGTCGTATCCGAAATACAAGGGCCAGGGGTTCAGGTAGGTGACGGGATCGGCCAGGAGATCCACGGTGATGCCAAACCCGTCCCGCAGGGTGGTGGGGCCGAGGATGGGCATGACCAGATAAAACCCATCGCCCACCCCCCAAACGGCCAGGGTCTGGCCAAAGTCTTCATCATAGGAAGGAACAATGGACGGTTTTGTATCGAAATAGTTAAAGAACCCGCCAAGGCCAAAGGCTGTGTTACCCACGAAGCGTGAAAGCTGCACCCCTGCGCCCAGGAATTTGCCCTGCAGGATGCAGTTGACGAAGCGCACGGGGAACAACAGGTTGTGGAAGATGTTCCGGATGCCAGTCCGCAACTCCACCGGGGTAATGAAGTTGTAGCCCTTGCCCAGGGGCTGCATGATCCCCTGGTAAAAGTAGTCGTTGAAAGTAAACCAGAAACGGTTCCAGGGGCGCAACGGATCCGCCACAGTGACAGCGGTGTCCTCAAAGCCAAAGTTATTGTCCACATCATCGGTGGTTACGCTGACGGGCGCCACCTCACCTGGCGTGACGGTATTATCGGCAGGGGCGGCGCTGCCTTGTGCTTCGGGGGCGAGCGGCCGCTTGCCGCTGCAGCCAGCGGCCAAGGTCAGGGCCATGAAAACCAGCAGCAACGGAAGGATGCGAGTGACGATATGCATGGGCAGGCTCACAATACGGTTGCAGTGGTGGTTCACGAGGCGCTGCGCGAGGCCGCGGCCCGTTCCCGGATTTTGGCAATGAGCTCCTGGGGGGAGCCTTTCATCATGATCTCCTGAATCCGCGTGCGGTAGTGCTGCACCAGGCTCACGCCCTCAATCACGACATCGTAGACTTGCCAGCCGCCCAGGTCGCGCATGCGGTAAGCGATGGGCGTGGTGTTGGCGCCAGCCACCACTGTGGTGCGTACTTCCACGGCTCCGCGCTCTCCCGTCACCACCTCTCCGTACTGCACCTGCTGGTTGTCGAATTTCTTCAGGGAGCCCAGATAGGTGGCTTCCAGGAGATCGGCCATGGCGTCCGCCGCCTGGGTCCGCTGTTCCGGGGAGAACTGTCGCCAGTGCACGCCCAGGCATAGCCGGGTGAGTTCCGCAAAATCAAAAACCCCGCGGATGATGCCGCGCAACTGGTCTTCCAATACTTTTTGATTGGGGCCACTCTTGAAATCCGGATTGCGGAGGATGACCAGAATCTTGTCCACGGAAGCCTGCAACGTCCGCTGCGCATCGACGGAAGCGGCGGCAGGGGCAGCCCAACAACACCCCGCCACGGTGAGGAACACGGTCAAGACGGCAGTGCTAGCACGGCAGCGAAACAGGGACAATGGCATGGTCGGCATCCTTATACACAGCGGGGCTTACACATTCCCAAAAATATACTTGCTGATGAGTTCTTCCAGGTCGATGGCAGATTCCGTCTCCGCAATGACGCCGCCCTCCGCAAGCACTTCGTCCGCTCCGCCGGGGGAAAGCCGGATGTACTTGTCCCCGATGAGGCCGGATGTCTTGACAGAGGCGATGGTATCCGCGGCAAGGGTTACACCAGGATTGATGCGCATGGAGACGACGGCGGCGCCGGTCTCGTGTTCCAGCGCAATGGCAGACACCCTGCCCACAGGCACGCCTGCCACTTCCACATCTGCCCCGGTGCGCAGTCCCGTCACAGAGGCAAACCGCGCGCGTACCGTGTACCCGGCGCCCCCGATCACTTCCATGCGGCCCAAGTGCACGGCGAGATACGCCACACACAGCAGGCCTGCAAGGACAAAGCAGCCCACCAACGTTTCTTTGCGGTACTTTTCCATGGTGTTCATGCCCCGAGCAATGCGCAACAGCACTCTTGCATTGCCATTGATGAGTACATGCAATCGATACCGACTGCAATAAAAATCTAAGACGCTATAAAAAGTCTAGAGATTTATTGGACGCCGCGCCAGGAATGTTTGTACGTAAGGATCTTCACAGGCCTGCAATCCTGGCACATCGCCCTGATACAGCGCACGCCCTTCATGCAACAGTATCACATGGTCCGCAAGGGTGCGAACGCTTTCCAAGTCGTGACTCACGGCCACAACAGTGGCATTGAAGCGGCGATGCATGGCCTTGAGCAGGGCATCCATGCTGGCGGCGTTGATGGGGTCCAGGCCGGAGGTGTGTTCATCGCACAGCACCACCGGCGGATCCGTGGCCAGGGCCCGGGCCAGGCCCGCACGTTTGCGCATGCCGCCGGAAAGCTGGCCGGGGTGGTAGTCCTTGAAGTCTTCCAAACCCACAAGAGTCAATTTTTCATGGACAATTTCAGCAATGCGCGCCTTGGGCAGCCGGCTGTGCTCCACCAGGGGCAGGGCCACATTCTGGGCCAGGGTCAGGGAACCGAGCAGGGCGCCATCCTGGAACAGTACGCCCATGCGCCGCCGCAACTGGCGGAACTCCCGGCGCGACATCTGGGTGGCGTCTTTCCCATCCAGGAGGATACGCCCGGCCATAGGCCGGGCCAACCCAAGAATATGTTTGAGCAATGTGGATTTGCCGCAGCCTGAGCCACCCAGGATACAGGTGATCCTGCCCGCGGGGATGTGCGCCGTAAGAGACTCGATGACTACGGTGCTGCCATAGCCCAGGCGCAGGGATTCCAGGGCAATGCTCCAGCCTGCCGGCTGCTCCGGGGAGTCGCTCAATGGCGAGATGGGTAGGGCGGGCTCGTGGGTGGTCATAGCAAAAAGGAGGTGGCTACATAATCGAACACCAAAATGCACACGCAGGAGAGCACTACGGCGGAGGTGGTGGCGTTGCCCACGCTCTCTGGACCGGCGCCGTCGCGACGCAGGTGCGTGTAGTAGCCTTGGAAACAACAGATGGTGGAGACCAGTACGGCGAAGAGCAGGCTCTTATAAAAGCCCCCCATCACGTCTGACAATTCCACTGAAGCATTGATTCGATGAAAATACACCCCGGCATTAATGCCCAGGAGCTTCACCCCGGTCAGGTACCCCCCCAGGATGCCAATGACGTCGAACATGGCCGTGAGCAGGGGGAAACTGATCAGGCTGGCCCAGATGCGCGGACCCACCAGATAGGCCATGGGCGGGATATCCATGACTTCCAGGGCATCAATCTGATCCGAAATGCGCATGACGCCGATTTCCGCCGTCATGGATGACCCGGCCCGCCCCGTGAGCATGATGGCCGTGAGCACCGGGCCCAGCTCCCGGATGAGGGACAAGGCCACCGCGGACCCCAAAAGCCCCTCGGACCCCACCTTGGCCAGGGCGTAGTACCCCTGCAACCCCAGCACCATGCCCGTGAACAGGCCGATGAGGGTCACCACGAACACGGATTTGACGCCGATGAAGTACACCTGCAGCACGGTGCGCTGCAGCTGGCGCGTGGAGGAGAGGCCGCTGAGCAGTCCATCCAGGAAAAACAGAAACACTGCCCCCAGATTACCCACGGCGGCAATGGAGGCCCGGCCCAGGGCGGGCAACAAAGGCAAGGAGGATGGCGGTGTGGGAAGCATGACCAACAGACATGCCGGAAGCCGCAGACGCAGGCGGCTCCCGGCACGCTCGGTGTTGTGCTTAGGGCAGGAAGACCACCGCGGAGATGGTGGTGGTCCACATGCCGGCCGTCCCCGTGGTGACACAGGGGTTGGAGATGGAGTCGATGACCTTGCCGCTCATGAGATACACCTGACGGCGTTCGTCATAGCCGGTCTCGGGGTCAAAATCCACGCCCAGGGTGGAGGCCAGCATGGTGGAGGCCAGATCTTCGGCAAAATCCCCAATTTCCTGGGCATCCATGCCGTAGGCGTGGTGCTCGGAAATGTAGCCGTAATGTTCATGGCTGGACGGGAAAGCGATGCCGACGGACGAGCCCACCAGACGGCCCTTCTCGTCCGTGGCGTTGCGCGCCATGACGCAGAAGGTGATTTGGCCCGGATGCAGTTCCTTG
>JAIWOE010000080.1 GCA_020217165.1 Desulfovibrio sp.
CGAACTCATCGGCCAGACGTCCCTGGCCATGGGCATCATCCCTTCCCGGGAAGAGCGCGACGTGTTTGTCAAGGCCCTCAAGGCCTGCAACTCCCTGACCCAGCAGGAACTGCGCATTGGCACCAAACACGGCACAGTCCTCAACACCCTCATGTCCGCGGAACTCATCGAGCTGGAGGGCAAGCCGCACATCCTCACCGCCGGCATGGATCTCTCGGAACGCATCCGTCGGGAAAAACAGCTCCAGGCGGTCATGGACCACGTGCCCGCCGCCGTGTGGATCGCCCACGATCCGGAATGCACCCTCATGGAAGGCAGCCGGGCGGCCTTACAGCTCCTGCGGTTGACACCGGGGGCCAATCCGTCCAAATCCGCACTGTACAATCCCCCGGCCAACTACCGCGTCTTCCAGAACGGCCGGGAACTGCACCCCCATGAACTGCCCATGCAGCAGGCGGCCCTGCGCAACCAGCCGTTGCACGACGTGATGCTGGATATCGTGTTCGATGACGACGTCCGCCACATCATTGGCAACGCCGTGCCGCTCCTGGACCGCGCCGGTCAGGTGACCGGCGCCGTGGGTGCCTTCCTGGACATTACCGACCGCGTGCAGATGGAACGCCGGCTGGAGGAAGCCCGCAGTCTGGCCGAGGAAGCCAACCGGGCCAAAACCGCCTTTTTGGCCAACATGAGCCATGAACTGCGCACCCCCCTGAACGGCATCATGGGCATGGCCCAGCTGGTGCAGATCAGCACCCTGGAACAGGAACTGCAGAACCAGGCGAACATGATCATCGAAGCCTCCCGCCACCTGCAGTCCATCATCGACGATCTCATGGACATTTCCCAGATCGAGTCCAATCAGATCAAAATCCGCCCCTCCAAAACTGACCTGCGAGACATCCTGCACCGCCTCATGGCCATGCATCAGCCCGAGGCCGACCGCAAGGGCCTGACCCTGGGCTGCCGCATTGAGGACGACGTGCCCGCCTCCCTGCATGTGGACGGCAAGCGGCTCTCCCAGATTCTCAATAACCTGATGAACAACGCCCTGAAGTTTACGGAGCAAGGCCAGGTGGATGTGCACGTGCGCTGCGCGCCCCAGGGGGAGACCGTGCTGCTGCATGTGGCCGTGCAGGACAGCGGCATCGGCATTCACCCGTCCCAGCACGAGGCCATCTTCAAGACCTTCTATCAGGTGGAGCAGAACCTCACGCGCTCCAGCCAGGGCACCGGGCTGGGGCTCTCCATCTCCCAGCGGCTGGCGGAGCTCATGGGCGGGCGCATCCGGCTGGAAAGCACCCTGGGCCAGGGCAGCCTCTTTGTGTTGGAACTGCCGTGCCGGGTGAGCCCACCAGAGCGCGCCGTCCTGCCCGCTGTGGTGGACCCTGCCCTGTTCCAGGCCCTGAACCTGCGCGTGCTGGTGGTGGAAGACAACAGCGTGAGCCGGCTGTTCATGACCACCATGCTCAAGAAGTCCGGCTGCACCGTGGACGAGGCCTCAGACGGCCTGGAGGCCGTGGAGCTGGTACGGGGCACGCCCTACGACGCCGTGTTCATGGATATTCAGATGCCGCGCCTCAACGGGCTGGACGCTACCCGCATGCTGCGTGCCGACGAAGACCCCCGCGTGCGCGAGTGCTGCATCATCGCCCTGACGGCCTACGCCATGCCCGAGGACAAGCAGCAGTTCCTGGATGCCGGCATGGATGGCTTCCTTTCCAAGCCCGTCACCTTCCAAGAGCTGCATGCCGCCCTGCATGGGGCCGTGAACAAGCGCAAGGCCAGTCCGTAATCGCGGCGCGTGTCCGCGACCACTCTCCCTCCCAGGGTTCAGCCCCGGGAGCCGTCGGCTGTCAGTTCACCCACCAGCATGCGCAGCCGCTGCCCCTGGGCCGCCAATTCTCTCACGGCCTGGGCGCTTTGCTGCATGGAATCCGATGCCTCCACGGAAAGCCGCTGCACCGCCTCGATGTTGCGGGCAATCTCCTCGCTGGCGGCGGACTGTTCCTCAGAGGCAGTGGCGATGGACCGCACCTGATCCGTGGCCTGATCCACCAGGGTGACGATGGCCTTGAGGGCGCGGCCGGACTCGTCGGCCTGGGCGGTGGCGCTGGCAATGGTTGCGGCGGCCTGCTCCACATTGAGGATGTTGGTGGCGGCGCCCTGCTGGATGCCACGGATGGCGGCGTCCACCTCGCGTGTGGCCTGCATGGTTTTTTCGGCCAGCTTGCGCACCTCATCGGCCACCACGGCAAAGCCCCGGCCGGCATCCCCTGCCCGGGCCGCCTCGATGGCAGCGTTCAGGGCCAAGAGGTTGGTCTGATCGGCAATATCCGAAATGACATTGAGCACCTGGCCGATGCCTTTGGCTTTTTCGCCCAGGTCGGCCATGTCTGCCTTGAGCCGCTGGGAATGGTCGCTGACCTCGGTCACCCCGGTCACCACCCGCTGCACCACCTCTGCACCCTCCACGGCCTTGCGCCGGGCGGCATCGGCGGTATCCGCTGCCTGGGAAGCGCTCCTGGCCACCTCCAGCACCGTGGCGTTCATCTCCTCCATGGCCGTGGCAGCCTCCGTGATGCGGGTGGACTGCTGGGCCGCCCCCTGGCTGGACTCCTCCACCTGGGCCGCCAGCTCTTCGGAGGCGGAGGAGATGATGCCCACCACTTCCTCCAGCCTGGCGGCTGCCTGCAGCATGCCCTGGGCCTTGGCCTGCTCTGCCTCTCGCCGGGCCTGTTCCGCCTGGGCCATGGCTTCGGTGGCGGCCTGCGCGGCCCTGCGGGCATCCTCTCCCTGTTGCCGGGCCTGGGCCAGGGAATCCTTGAGGCTGCCCACCATGGTGCGCAAGGCGTCGGCAAGATCACCCATCTCATCCCGGGTCCGCACCAGGAGTTCGCGCTGCAGCTCGCCCCGGGCCACGGCCTGGGCAAACTCCAGGGTCCCCCGCAAGGGCCGCAGGATCCCCCGGGCGATGAGGGTGAAGAACAGCCCCGCCGTCAGCAACACGCCTCCCCCCACCCACAGGGCGGTGGCGGCAGAGGCGGCGACGTCCCTTTCCAGTTCAGCAGCGGCCTGACTCAGTTCATCTCTGATGGAAAGAGCAATAAAATCAATTTGTTGCATTGTAGCTTCGGCATGGTCGTCCACCACGTCATCCATGCGCTCGAAATCTGCCTCCGCAGCGGCGTCGGTGCTACCGCCGTGCTTGCGGATGAGGGCCGGCAGCTCCACGGTGACGCCCTGAATCAGTGCCGGCAGCTGCCCACGCAATTCGGCCACTGCCCGGCGCTCCTCGGGGGTGTCGGCCACTTCCTCCAGCACCGCCATGTTGCGTGTAAGGAAGGTTGCGGCCTCTGCCATGGCCTGCATGCGCTGCGGGGCAATGTCCCCTTCGGCCTTGTCCACAATGGCGTCCATGGCTGCCAGGGTCATCTGCAGCAGGGCCACGCGCATCTCTTGGGCCACATCCAGCTGCTCCAATCGCACAGCACTGGCTCGGCTGGAATCGGAAACCTTGACGCTGGCGTAATACACGTCTCCCACCAACACACACACCGCCAGGGCAATGTACAGTCCAAGGGCGGCCAGCCGCAGGGAAATGGACAAGCGCATGGAGCAACCTCCGTTGCTGGCAGAATGGTCGGAAAGCCGGAGCAAATCGTGTGGTAAAACCTATGGATGCTGCGGCAGCCTATGCAACAAGCATAGCCTATCGGATCATTTCAGGGAAGCCCCCGGTCTGAAATGAGATGAGAATCTCAAGTCTGACTGGAGTGGACATCAATTCCCCTGAAATACAGGGAAATGTACTCCAGGGCATCCCGAACCCCGAGCTTGCGGCTGGAGCCCCCCACGCGGATGTAACACTCGTCCTCTCCGGATTTAGCGTGCAGAAACACCGAGCGCGGGCTTTCCTTGCAGGTAACCACGCACACCGTGGTGCCATCGCAGGGCTCGACTGGTTGGGGAAGCCGACCTGGGCTATGCCCTGGATGGATCCGTCGTCACGCACCCCCTGCACGCAGAAATTCACGCACGGTCCAGGCATCCTGCCGCAGGGTTGCCGGAGCCGGCTCTGCCTCGTCCAGTTGACATTCCAACAATTCTCGTGCGGCAAGGCAATCCGGCTGCGTGTCGCAAGCGTCCCGCACCAGCAGTTCCGTCAATCGTAGACTTGGGGAGCACAAGGGGCGGCCCGCAGGGGTTGCGGCCACTGCGCCATCCTGGTGCAGTGCGTAGTGCTCATCCAGCTTAATGACGTCCAGGGAGGTCTTGTCCATGACGTTTGGTCCTTCTGGCATCCGCCTTGCTTTACACGGCTGCCTCTGGAGTGCTATGTTTCTGAAAGATTGCGATCTTTGCCACCATGTCGAGCCTTCCCCACCCTCGTCAAGCCCCTTGCAAGGAGCCACCATGGCCGCCAAACGTTGCACCGCTGCACCGAACGATCCACGCACGGACTGTTCCCGGGAGGGCCTGCGCCGCGCCGTGCTCGACAATCTCTTCTATGTCACCGGCCATGCACAGGAAAATGCCAGTCCTCAGGACTGGTACACCGCCGTGGCCCTGACCGTGCGCGACCGCATGCTCAAGGCCTGGGTGGAAGGGGTGGAACGCATTGCCGCCGCAGGCGACGTGCGCTGTGTGGCATATCTTTCCGCGGAATTCCTCATCGGACCACAGCTGGGGGCCAATCTGCTGACCCTGGGCATTGCCGAGCCCATGCGCCAGGCCATGGCGGATCTTGGGCAGGATCTTGACGCCATCGTGTTCCATGAGCCCGAACCCGGCCTGGGCAACGGCGGTCTGGGGCGCCTGGCCGCCTGTTTCATGGATTCCCTGGCCACCCTGGGCGTGCCGGCCATCGGGTACGGCATTCGTTATGAATTCGGTATGTTCCGCCAAGAAATCGAAGACGGCGCCCAGGTGGAGCTGGCGGATCGCTGGCTGCGCCACGGCTTTCCCTGGGAACTGGCCCCGGCCGGCCATCAGTACGAGGTGCGCCTGGGAGGCAAGACCCACATGGAAACCGAGGCCGACGGCACCTTGCGCGTGCAGTGGACCCCGGCCAAGACCGTGACAGCCTGCGCCCACGACATCCCCGTGGCAGGCCACGGCGGCACCCACTGCAACATCTTGCGACTGTGGCGCGCCGAAGCCGTGGATGCCTTCGACTTCCGCACCTTCAACGCCGGGGAGTATTTTTCCTCGGTCCACGACAAGATTTTTTCCGAAACCATCACCAAGGTGCTCTACCCCAACGATGACCCCTATCAGGGCAAACAATTGCGCCTGGGGCAGCAGTACCTGTTTGTTTCCGCCTCCCTGCAGGACATGCTGCACATCCATCGCAGCCTAGGCAAGCCATTGGAATCCTTCCACGAAACCTTTGCCGTACAGCTGAATGATACGCATCCTGCCGTGGCCGTGGCCGAGCTCATGCGTCTTTTGGTGGACGTGCACCACCTGGACTGGGACACGGCCTGGGCAGTGACCACCAAGACGTTTGCCTACACCAACCACACCTTGTTGCCCGAGGCCCTGGAAAAGTGGCCCCTGCCCCTGTTTGCCGAGGTGCTGCCCCGGCACCTGGAAATCGTGTACGAAATCAACCGCCGGTTCCTGGAGACCATCCAGGCCGCACACCCCGAGGACCCCGACCTGGTCCGTCGCCTGTCCCTCATTGACGAGAACAGCCCGCGCTACGTGCGCATGGCCCACCTGGCCACCGTGGGCAGCAAGGCCGTCAACGGCGTGGCCGCCCTGCACTCGGAGCTGCTCCGGCGCGACGTGCTGAGGGATTTCGCCACGATCTTTCCTGAGAAGTTCACCAACGTCACCAACGGCGTCACCCCGCGGCGCTGGCTGGCCCTGTGCAACCCGGACCTGGCGGCCTGCATTTCCAGCCGCATTGGCACGCGCTGGCTGGATCATTTCGAGGAGGAAATCATGCGGCTGGAGGCATATGCCGCGGATCCAGAATTCCAGGCGCAATGGCGTGCCGCCAAGCATACCAACAAGCAACGGCTGGCCAGGCTCGTTCAGCAGTACATGCACCTGGAGCTGGACCCCACGGCCATGTTCGACGTGCAGGTCAAGCGCATCCACGAATACAAACGCCAGCATCTCAATATACTGCGGGTCATCGCATTGTACAATCAGCTGCGTCGCAATCCCGGCATGGCCTTTGTGCCGCGGGTGGTGCTCTTTGGGGGCAAGGCAGCGCCAGCCTATTATCTGGCCAAGCAGATCATCCTGCTTATCAACCGCGTGGCGGAAGTGATCAATGCCGATCCTGTGGTGGACAGCCGCCTGCGGGTGGCCTTCATCCCCAATTTCAACGTCCGCAGCGGCCAGTACATCTATCCGGCGGCGGACCTCTCCCAGCAGATCTCCCTGGCCGGCAAGGAAGCCTCGGGCACTGGCAACATGAAATTCGGCATCAACGGCGCCGTGACCATCGGCACCCTGGACGGCGCCAACGTGGAGATGCGCGACTGCGTGGGCGAGGAGAACTTCTTCCTCTTTGGCCTCACCACCCAGCAGGTGCAGGCCGTGCAAGGCGCCGGATACTCCCCAGCGGCCCAGCTGGAGGCCAACCCGGAACTGGCAGAGGCCCTGGACCAGATTGCCTCGGGCATGTTCTCCCGCGGGGATGCCAGCCTCTTCCGCCCCCTGGTGGACAACCTCCTGCACCGCGACGAGTACCTGGTACTGGCGGACTTCGCCTCCTACATGGCCTGCCAGGACCGCGCCGCCACGGCCTATACCGATGCCGACGCCTGGACGCGCATGTCCATCCTTAATGTGGCCCGGCTGGGCATGTTTTCCTCGGATCGTTCCATCCGCGAATACTGCCGGAACATCTGGAAGGTGCCGGTGGCATAGCGCCCAGCCCCGGCGGGACCGCCGGGGCTGGGCAGCATCATGGGGGGCTGCCCTACTGGCTGGCTACCGCCGCCCTGGCGCGCTCCACCAGCGCAGCGCCCAGGGCCTTGGCTTTGGCGCAGTCCTGGGGGAAGACCTCGGCCCGGCGCCTGGCCTTGGCATCGGCATCCCAGCGGGTGCAAAGGTATTTGCTGTAATCGGAAAACTGCAATGTGTCGGTGCAGATCTGCAACTCGCAGTTTCCGAAGGCGTGCTCCATGTATCCCCTGATTCTGGAAAGCAACTGCTCGTACTGAAGGATGGGAATCATGTCTTCAGGGATGTTCATGGTATAGATCATGGCCGTTTGCAGCCTGCCAGGAAAGATGCATTGGTAGTCCGAGGTGTAGGTGAAAAAGGGGAAGAGCAGCCGTTCGATGAAGGAACGCACCTCCCCGGATTCCGACCCAAAATACACGGGGGTGCCCAGCAGGAGGACATCCGCCGATTCAATGGCCTGCAACACGGGGGACAACTCGTCTATGGCGGCACAGCGCCCGTAGTGCTTGCCGCCGATCTTTTTGCAGGCAAAACAGCTGACGCAGCCGGTGAATTGCAGGTCGTACAGATTGACCAGCTCGGTTTCCGCGCCTTCTTCCTGGGCGCCAGCCAGGGCATGCTGCAGCAGGGTGGCGGTGTTCCAGTTCTTTCGAGGACTTCCGTTGATGGCAATGGCTTTCATGGATGGCTCGCACGGATGTGGGAATGCAACAGGTTCCGGGACGGCGGGCTGCAACACACTTCGCAGCACACCACGTCCGTGCCCTAGCATATCCCTGCGGCGGGGAACAACCGCTTACATTCTTGTCCGCATGGGGCCAATCAACGGGCAAAGGCGCACGGCAGGGCTACACAGCCTCCCAGGTGCGGACCTCATCCATGGCTTCGTCGGTAATCAGCTCCATCTCCTCGCCGTGGTCCAGACCAGCGCAGTGGAGAATGCCATGGCAGAGCAGGCGGAAGAAGTGCTCGCGGGTGGTCTGGCCATACAGACGCGCCTCACGGGCACAGGTATCCAGGGAGATGGCAATGGCCCCCAGGCGCATGGGCCGGTCGGGGTCGGGGTCGGAATCCCCCACGTCCCCCAGGCAGTCGCGGCCGTCATCTTCGGTATACGCCTCGGGCAGGAACTCTTCCCCCAGCACCAGGGGCGCCTCGCAATGCAGATCATCGGTGTCCGGAAAGGACAGGACATTGGTGGGACCGGGCATGCCCATGAATTCAAGATTCAGTTCGGCGATGGCGGCGTCGTCCACCAGGTCAATCTCCACTAGACTGCCGCCCAGGCCCAGACGCTCCAGCAGCCAAGTGACAAAGGCATCGATTTCCACCCGGGACGTGGGCACCAAGTAGCCTCGCGGCGTGTTGCGCGTGAGCGTGATCATCCGTTCTCCTTGTGCGTGCGAGGCTATTGCAGGGGGCCGTTAACGTGTTCCGGCAGCAGGGGATCGCGCTCCTCATCCGCCCGGGGAGTGGCCCTGCCCAAGGGTGGGGCAGCGGAGGGGTGCGCACCTGCAGGGGGGCAGGCCTTGGCGCCATCCTTGCGTGGGGCCTCCGGATACTCGATGCGGGTGTGGAAAATGCCGTTCAGAATCCGTACAAAACAGGCGCTGGCCTGGGTCAGGTCCTTGAGGGTCAGTTCGGAATCATCCAGCTGTCCATCGGTGAAAATGGACCGGATAATGTGGTCCACATGCGCCTTGATGCGGCCGGGGGTGGGGTCCACAAGGGTCCGGCTGGAGGCTTCAATGGCATCCGCCAGGAGCACCAGGCCGGCTTCCTTGGTCTGGGGCTTGGGGCCAGGATACCGATAATCCCCTTCGGAAACAGGCTCCCCGCCCTTGGCCTCGGCCTGTTCCTGGGCCTTGGCGTAGAAGAAGCGGATGAGGCTGGTGCCGTGATGTTGCTCTAAAATATCAATAATTTCAGGGGAAAGATTATGTTTTCTGGCCAGTTCCACACCCTTTTTGACGTGGGACACGAGGATCAGGGCGCTCATGGAGGGCGCCAGCTTGTCGTGTTTATTGCGGCAGCCCATCTGGTTTTCAATGAAGTATTGAGGATTCTTGATCTTCCCCACATCGTGATACAGGGCCGCCACCTTGGCCAGCAGAGGGTTGGCCCCCGTGGCCCGGGCCGCGGCTTCCACCATGTTCCCCACAATCAGGGAATGATGGTACGTGCCCGGCGAGGTGACCATCAGCTCCTGCAGCAGGGGTTGCTCCAGGCTCATTTGCTCCAGAAGCCGGAAGCGGGAGGTGTACCCCAGCAGCATTTCCGCAATGGGGCCCAGGGCCAGCACGCACAGCAGAGCCAGCAGGCCATGGACAACCACCAGGCTCACGGCGGCCCACAGACCGGTGGCGGCCTGGAACTTGAGCAAATGCACGCCGAACAGGCCCAGGAGTAGCAACCCGGTGAGGGGGAGCACGCTGCGCAACACCTCGGTGCGGGTTTCGGTATGCTTGATGAGCAGGGTGGCGGAAATGGAGGCCAGGAAGTAGAAGCAGAAGAGTTCCAGCCCGCCGCCGGCCATCTGCGCGCACAAAAACGCCAGCAGGATGGAGGCGGACACACAAGACGCCGCGGAAAAATACAAGGCCATTACCCCGCCAGCGCCAGCCAGGGGGGCCATAAGCACCAGCAGGTCGCTATCCAGAAACTCCAGGCGTTCGCTCAGGGGGGCCTCAATGGCGGCCAGGAGCTTGGTGCCCCCGGCAAAGAGCACCACCAGCCCGGCCATGAGCAGTGCATCCCGGTTGCTCACGGCGCGGAAAAAGCGGCCCTTGGGGGAAACAATCATCCCCCCGGCAAAGAGCATGCTCACCAGAAACACACCCAGGGGACGCAGGGGGTCGAAGGTTTCTGGCACCTGGGCGTACAGCGCCTGCAGCTTGAGCTGCTCCTGGGGGCCCACGCGCTGGCCCTGGCGCACCACCATTTCGCCCTTGCGGATGTGATAATATACCGGCTCCAGGGACTTCATCACATTGTCGATGCGGTCCCGGGTGGCTTCGGGGTTGATGCTCAGGGAGGGGGTGATGAGGGGTTCCACAAGTTCCGAAATGGCGGAGCGGACCCGCAGGCTCTTATTCAGGTCCCGCCGCAGGAACTGCTCCAGTTCGCGAGAAAGACCAGCCACATCGCGCACTTGCGAAAGATCTGACCGCAGCACCTCTGCCCCCAGGGCGCCATCGCGCACCAGGATGCCGCTGCGGAATTTTTCCAGCATCCGCGCATCCAGCACCACGCCTTCGGCCAGCTTGCGAGCCAACCAGGGCTCCACGTCGTTGCGGATGACTTCCTGCAGTTCCGCATCGCGCAAAAGGTGGAAGCTGGTGCGGGAGAGCTCCCGGTTCACCAGTTCCGCAGCCTGCCAGCGGGCGTCCTCCATGGTGTCCATGGTGGCGTTGTTGAGCACGGCAAACACGGCATCCACCCGGGCGGTCAGGCGTGTGGCCGCCTCTGCCGTCAGGTCGAAAATGGGCGGCTGGTTTTCCGCGATGCGACGGATTTTTTCCAGGGTGGAGTTGCGATCCTCCACAAGCATGTCCTGGCTGGCCATCACATCCTGGGAGGCGATTTCCCCCTCGGCAAACACCTTGACCCCTGGAGTGTGACGCAGGCCCACCAACAGACTCATGCTGGCCAGGGAAAGCACAAAGATGAGCAGCCCCACGTGGGGCGCCGCACTCTGGCTCATGCCGCGCACGGCATGCACCCACCGCCCAAGCCTATTTATCGTCTTGGGCGTTTTCGAAACGTTCATACGCTTTCACGATGCGGGCCACCAGGGTGTGACGAATGACATCCGCCTCTTCAAAATGCACGAATGCGACACCTTCCACGCCCTTGAGCACCTCGCGGGCCTGGACGAGACCGGATCGCACTCCCCGGTGGCCCGCGGGCGGCAGGTCGATCTGAGTCACGTCGCCGGTGATGACCGCCTTGGAACCAAAGCCCAGGCGGGTCAAAAACATTTTCATTTGTTCAGGGGTGGTGTTCTGGGCCTCGTCTAAGATGATGAAGCTGTCGTTCAGGGTGCGTCCGCGCATGAAGGCCAAGGGGGCGATTTCGATGACCCCTGTCTCCAGCATTTCCTGCACCTTGCGTGCGTCTATCATGTCGTGCAGCGCGTCATACAACGGCCGCAGGTAAGGATTGATCTTTTCCGTCAAATCCCCGGGCAAGAAGCCCAGCCGTTCGCCAGCCTCCACGGCCGGGCGGGTAAGCACCAGCCGGCGGATTTCCCGCCGCATGAGGGCCGCCACCGCCAGGGCCACGGCCAGATAGGTCTTGCCCGTACCCGCAGGACCTATGGCAAACACCATGTCGTGCTCGTGCAGGGCCTGCACGTAGGCGCGCTGGTTTAGGGTCTTGGGTGCGACGGTTTTTTTGGGAGACGCGACGAACACCGCCTCCTTGAACATCCGCACCAGATCAGTGCCCGGGGACCGCACCAGCGCATCCCAGGCAAAGCCAACATCCCGCC
Organism: Desulfovibrio sp.; assembly: GCA_020217165.1. Taxonomy (GTDB): domain Bacteria; phylum Desulfobacterota; class Desulfovibrionia; order Desulfovibrionales; family Desulfovibrionaceae; genus Megalodesulfovibrio. The sequence goes on from JAIWOE010000080.1 coordinate 11,423, forward strand.
GACTCAAGGGATGGCCCGCCTTGAGCAACCGGTATAACTGCACCATGCAGTTGGCTGCGCGGTCGGCCAACACCTTGTCCCAGGCGCGCACCGTGAGCGTGGATCCCCGGCTATGCAGTTCCACCCCTGCCTTGGCGGCCAAGGCATCCAGGTGGACATTGCCAGGTCCAAACAGCTCCCGAGCCAGGGCAGGGTCGTCGAATTCCAGGCTTCGCTCAATGGCTTCAGTCGCCTGCATTCACGCCTCGATCCCGCGTTCCGAAACGAGCTTTTTTTTTGTGCAGGACGCACGGCTCACATCCCGAAAAACGGGCCAGCTCTGCCGGCGAGGGAAACAGGACACCCTGCAGCGACCGGCGCAACTCTCCTCGTGCTGCATGACGAGACTATGGTATATCTTTCAGGCAAGTCAAGTGTAGATGACGGCGGAGTGACCAATTCCGCCGTCATCCGTCACATACCGACACCGATCAGGCCGGGCGGGAGGAGACGAGGGCCGTGGCCGGTGTCGATTCCCCGGCGGGACGGGGAGATTCCTGCGAAGCCGAAAGAAACGGCTTAAGTGATTTTTCAAAGAAAGGTCGGGGCCGCTGCGCGGACGAGATGCTCGGAACCCAGGTCATGACAGCGTTTCTCCTTGCAGTTCGAGGGCGGAAGAGTCCAGAAGCCCTTCCAGTGTTTTTGAAAGGGAGGAAAGGGAGGCGCTGCGCATGGCCAGGCAAGGCTTCATGCACTGGCGGCAGGCCTGTTTGACACAGTGGAAGGCTTCATGGCTCACACAGTCCATGGGACACAGCACAGCATCCGCCCTGGGCAGCACCTGATGCAATCGGGACATGGCATGCTCCCGGCCGCCATCATGGTGCACAAACTGTCCGCCCAGGCTTTCCACCAACTCACGGTAATGCACGGCCATCCCCGAACGCCCGCCCACATACAAAATGCACTTGCCGTTCAGGGATCGTTTGGGGCAGGCCGCGGGGCTTTCACAATCGCCTTGCTCGTCTTCGCGGGGGCAGCGTTGCCGGGCTTGCTGCTCCAGCATGCGGGCCAGCTCCCGCTCCAGCACCTCGCACTCCATGCCCTTTTCCGTCAGCATGGCCTCGGTATGGGCGAGGCGCTTTTCCATGGATTCCACCAACCGCAGGGCCTCGGCGCGTTCTTCATGGGCCAGGCGGAGGGATTCGAACAACTGCTGGAAGGCGATGGAGCTGCCCCCGGGACGCACGGCTTTCTTTTCCGAGGCCAGCTCCCGGTTGCGTTTGGCCAGATCACGAATCCGGGCCCGGTAGGCCCGCTTGACCGTGGACAGTGTTTCCTCCAGCTCCGCCAGCTTGGTTTCTTGCTGCTGCAGGCGGCGGATGTCCGCCCGGTTGGAGGCCCCCACCAGATGAGAGAGCATGTGCACATGGCCGAACACCTCCGAGAACAGCTCCTGGCCCAGGTACGGGTGCGTCACCAGCGCCCAGAAGGGGCCGGGGATCTCGCCGCAGGCCACGGATTTTTTCCAGTAGGCGCGTCGCTGATCATCGTCCACAGTCTGCAACACCTGGCGGACATGCCGCATGTACTTGCGGTCCAGGTGCTTTTGGACCAGCTTGGCGGTGCGGCTCTCTTCCCGGCAAAACCGGACCAAGGCGGAGTGGAACATATAATCCGTGGCATCATCAGGCAGGGTGAGTCCCCCCCTGCGCGCAAGCCGCCGGCATTCCTGCAGGGTCAAACAGGTGCCCACCACGGCGCACTGGAGGTCCGGCAGTTCCCACAGCGCACGCCGTTCAGACATGGACGCCTGCACAAGGCCGGAAGGGGAAAGGTGGTCGAGGAGCAGCATACATTCTCCTGCGGTAACGGTGTGAGCATGTGTGGCGCGACGCGGGGTACTCTGCGGTCAACGGCAGTTCGAAATGTTCGTCGCCCACGGCCATTTTGGTATTGAAATTCATTTTCATTGTCAACATCAATTTCGAAAAAAATGCTTTCCCCTGGCTCTGGATTGAGGCAACCTCCCAACAGGCATGCATATTTTAGGAGCGTGTCGCCGCGCAGCCATTGCCCGGGACTCCTCCGCAGCTCACAGGATCCGCTCCATGCGCACCCTGCTCCTGGTGGCCGGCGCACGGCCGAACTTCATGAAGCTGGCACCCCTGCTGCGCCTGCTGCGGGCCACCCCGCCGACAGCGGAGGGGCATCAGGCCGTGCGGGCGGTGTTTGTCCATACCGGGCAACACTACGACCACGCCCTTTCCGGCAATTTTTTGCAACAATTGCACATGCCCTTGCCGGATTACCACCTGGCCGTAGGCTCGGGCAGCCATGCAGAACAGACCGCCGCCGCCATGGTGGCCTTTGAGCGGGTGTGTCTGGCGGAACGCCCGCACCTGGTGGTGGTGGTGGGTGACGTGAATTCCACCCTGGCCTGCACCTTGGCGGCGGCCAAGCTGGGGGTGCCCGTGGCTCATGTGGAGGCCGGGCTGCGCAGCTTCGACCGCCGCATGCCCGAAGAAGTCAACCGGGTGGCCACGGATGCCCTCTCCGAGCTGCTCTTTGTCACCGAGCAAAGCGGCGTGGATAATCTCATGGCCGAGGGCAAACGACCGGAACAGGTGCATCTGGTGGGCAATGTGATGATCGACACCCTGGTGGAACAACTGGCCCTGCTCGAACAACCGCCTCCGGCGAACCAACCGCATTACCCCGGGATGCCCCGGCCCGGCGCCTCACCACCCTGCCCCGGACCCTACGCCGTCATCACCCTGCATCGCCCTTCCAATGTGGATCAGCCGGTGCGACTGCAGCAGATTGTTCAGGCCCTGGCCCAGCTGGCACGGCGGCTGCCGGTGTTTTTTCCCATGCATCCGCGCACCCGGCGGCAACTGGAAGGCCAGGCCCTGCTGCCCATGCTGGCCGCTGCCGGCGTGCGGCTGCTGCCGCCCCTGGGGTATGCGGAATTTCTGACCCTTTGGAAGGATGCCGCCCTAGTGCTCACTGACAGCGGCGGTCTGCAGGAAGAAACCACCTACCTTGGCGTCCCCTGCCTGACGTTGCGCGAGAATACGGAGCGGCCCGTGACCCTGACCCATGGCACCAACCGCCTGGTGCCGGGCGGTGCGGCGGACATCCTGGCCCAAGCCCTGGCCGTGCTGGAGTCCGGTCCTGTCGTGGGCCATACTCCACCCCCCTGGTGGGATGGCCGCACCGCCCCGCGTATCGTGCAACACCTGCTGGCCTGGGAGCCTTGAGGCGACTCAGTATCCTGAATCTCACCACAACAAAACCGGGGACCCTCCATGCCTGCGCATGAAAAGCCCCCGGAAATGTTTGCTCTCTCCGCAGCAACAAGGATGCTATCCGCCCATCTCCTTGCTGCGCGCCTCCGCCGCAAGCACGGCCTGCACCAGCGAGGCCCGCACGGCGTTGCGGTCCAAGACATTGGTGGCGGCGATGGTGGTGCCAGCGGGGGAGGTCACCATCTCCCGCAACACGCTCAGGTGCTGCGATTGTTCCTGAGCCAGCTTGGCTGAGCCGGTGAACAGACAGCGCACCATCTCCGTGGCCTGGGGCCGGGGAAAGCCCATGGTCACCCCGGCTTCCACCAGGGCTTCCATCACATAAAACACGTAGGCCGGGCCGGAGCCTGCCAGGGCCGTGAAGCTGTCGAACCGCGACTCATCCATGATGAACACGCGGCCCAGTTTTTCGAACATGGCGGTGACGAATTCTTTATGCGAGTCCTTTAAGTCCGGATCGTCCAGACACAGGGCGAACATACCGGCCTGCACCATGGCCGGCGTGTTGGGCATGACCCGCACCACCGGGCAGGCGCCGCTGGACCAGCGTTTGAGCTTGTCCAGCCCGACGCCGGCGGCGATGGAAATGAGCACCTGGCTGGGGGACAGCCGGCTGGCCAGGTCGGCCAGGGCGCGATGCATCTGGTGCGGCTTGATGGCGACAATCAGATAATCCACGCCATCGGCCAGGTCGTGCACGCTGGAAGCGCTTTCCACCTCGCAGCCGTCGCACAAGTTGGCCAGTTTGGTTTTGTCCGTGTCGTAACACCGCAGGGACAGCCCCGGCGTGCCGGAGAGTCCGCGCAGGATGGCAGAACCCATATTGCCACAACCGAGGCAGCCCAGCGTTTTTTCCATTAGCCTACAATCTCCAATCCGCTGAAGAAGAAGG
>JAIWOE010000081.1 GCA_020217165.1 Desulfovibrio sp.
GGGGGCGCACGAACTGGCTGAGCACCAGGGACATGGCCGCCATCACCGCGCCGGCCAGGAACGGAATGTGGTAGTCGATGGTCCACAACCAGCCCCCCAGGGCAGGGATGAACACCGCGGCAATGTGGTTGATGGTAAAGCCCATGGCCGAGGAAGGGGCGATGTCTGGCCGGTCGGCAATTTTCTGCAGGTACGTCCGGATGCAGACCACAAAGTTGAACGCCAGGTGGTCCACAATGAACAATGCCCCGGCCACATAGGGTGAATCCGTGTACGAATAGGCCGAAAACACCAGGATCATGACGCCATATTCCAGACTCAGCAGGGTCCGCTCGCCATAGCGGTTGATCATGCGGCCGATGATGGGGTTGACCATCCAGGCAATCAGGTTGTTGACCATGAACAGCCCGCTGATGGCCATGATGGAGAGCTCGAACTTCTTCACCAGCAAAAACGTGGCGAACACCATGAAAATCTGCCGCCGCGATCCGGATAAGGAATGTCAGGGCGTAATACAGCCAGTACTTCCAGCGGAACAGCATCTTCTTGTGCTGCGGGGGCATGGATTTGTCCGAAGGGTCCTGCAGCACGGCCCACAGCCCGATGCCCGTCACCACCAGGCCAATGCCCAAAAACAGCGCCGGGTATCCCAGCCAGCCGGACAGGACGAAGATGGCCGCCCCCACCCCGATGTTGGCCAGGGCCATGGCTGAACGCAGCCGGCCCAGCAGCACCGGCGCGGCCTCCAGGCTGAAATACTGCAGGGAGAGGGACTGGTTCAGAGGCTCGAAAAAATGAAAGCCCGTGGACATGATGAGGGTGGAAAACAGCACTCCCCAAAAACTGGGCAGGTAGCCGGTAATGCTGATGCCCAGGCCCATGACCAGGATGGACAAGGCCGCGGCGCGGTGCTCGGTCAGCACCAGGAGCAGGTAGATCACCAGCAGGGACAAAAAGCCGGGAATCTCCCGCACGGACTGGGTAATGCCCATCTCAAAGGGACCCAGGCCGGCGCTTTCCACGGCAAAGTTGCTGAGCAGGGTCACCCAGCCCATCATGCCGATGGTGGCGGCGATGGAGGTGATCATGAGGAACCGGTACATGCGTTGCTGCGGGGGAGTCATGCAAAACGTCCTGGCAGGAAGAGGGAATACGGAAGCAGCCCTCTTAGCCCATGTGAGTTGCGGGCGCAACGGATTTGTGCGTGGCAGGCTCTCCCGCGCAAAGTCCCGCTGTCGCGTCAGGCGAAGACGGCCCGCAGGCCGGCCAGCACCAAGCCCGCGGCCAGGCCTGCGGCCAGGTCGTCGGCCATCACCCCCCAGCCGCCGGGCAGGCGCTGCAGGGAGGCAATGGGGCCGGGCTTCACAATATCAAAAAAGCGGAACAGGGCGAATCCCGTCAGCAGCCACCACCAGCCCAGGCTCGGGAACACGGCGTAGGCCAGCCACAGGCCCAGCCATTCGTCAATGACGATCTCGCCGGCATCGTGACGTCCCAGCAGGAATTCCGCCCGCGCCGCCGCCCAGACGCCGGCGAGGGTCAGGGGCACGAGAAGCAGCAGCCGTGCCCATACCGGCAGGGGCATGAAGATCACGGGGGCTGCCAGCATGGCCGCCAGGGAGCCCCAGGTGCCGGGCGCCCTGGGCAGGAGGCCCGCGCCGAATCCGCGAGCCACAAACAGGGCCGCGGCGTCCTGCCGGGGGCCGGTGCATGCGGTGTGCAATGTGCGATACAGGGAGGTGAACATGCCGGCGTGCCTCGGGGGGGTGACCAGGGTGGATGGAAAAACCGGAGTGTGCAGCGCGTGCAGGTGGCCGTCAGGGGCGGGTCACTCCCTGGAGGGGCAGCTGAAACCGGAAGGTGCTGCCCTGGCCCGGCTGGGATTCGGCCCAGATATGCCCGCCGTAGTGTTCGATGATCTGCCGGCAAATGGCCAGACCCAGCCCGGTGCCACAGCGGACGCCCCGGAGGGTATCTTCCAGACAGGCCTGCTGAAACAGGTCGAAGATGCGGGGCAGATCCTCGGGGGGGATACCCTGGCCGGTGTCCCGGACGCAGATTTCCAGGCGTCCGCTCTCCAGCACCAGGGCGGAGATTTCCACATGCCCACGCTCGGTGAATTTGGCGGCGTTGTGCAGCAGGTTCACCAGCACCTGGGCGATGCGGTCGGGATCCACCTGGACCACGGGCAACTCCCGGGGGGCATTGGCGCGCAAGTGCACGTCGGGCTTGTCGGCAAACTGGCCGGCCACGGCCAGCAGAGCTTCGTAGATGCAATCGGCAATGTTCACGGGCCGGTCGCGCCACACGGCCTGGCCAGCCTCCATCTTGTTCAGGTCCAGCAGGTTGTTGATGAGGCGGGTCAGGCGGTCGCCTTCGGCGTTTATCACCTGCAGGTTGGCCAGGATGCGCCGGGCCTTGTCCATGGCGTCAGGGTTGGAGCGGATAAGCGGCAGGATGGCGCGCTCGAAATCCCGGCGCACGAGCTTGGCGTAGCCGAAAATGGAGGTCATGGGTGTGCGCAGGTCATGCGCCACCGTGGCGAAAAAGGCGTTCTGCAGCCGGGAGTTCTCCAGCATGCGGGCCTGGTGGGCCTGGGCTTCCCGCAGCTGGGCTTCCAACTGGGCCGTCCTGGCTTCCAGCTCCCCCACCCGGCGCCGCAACGTGGTGGCGTCCGCCTGTGGTTCCGGGGTGTCGGCATTGCACTTGTGCATCGATTTCCCTTGGTGAGGAAAGCGGTGAGTGCGGCGAGGCAGATTCAGATTCTATCCTGATCAATCCATAAAGGCAATGCGTGAGGCACGTTATTTCACGCTCGGGGTCTCCAGCCAGGCCCGCCAGGCATCCCAGGCGTTCACCAGCCGGAAGATATGGCTGTAGCCCGCCGGGCCGGGGTGGATGCCGTCGCCGCCGGCCAATTCATCCAGATAGAGCTCCGAGGCGCGCAACTCGGGGAAAATATCCAGGTATGGCACCCCCAGCTCGCGGCAGCATTCGGCGATGGCCTGGGCGCGCTGGAGGATGGCCTCGTTGCTACGTTGATCTGCTGCGGGGGCAGGGCCCACGAACAGGGCTTGCCCAAGGGGGCGGCTGCGTTCCAGGATGCGCCGGGTGTTGGCCATGGTTTCCGCCAGGGGCAGCCCGGCCTTGGGCAGGGCATCCACCACGCCGAAGGAGAACACCAGCCGCAGGGGCTGATCGTCAAACCCCCGGCACCCGGCTTCTGCCTCGAAGCGCGCCAGAATGGCGGCGCTGGAGTGCCGGCGCACGCCGAGGTTATAGCCAGTCACCTCGTGCCCGGCGGCTTTGGTGGCGGCCAGGAGCCGGCCCACCCAGCCCAGGGCCTGGGGATCGCCCACGCCGTTGGTGATGGAATCGCCGAAAAAGCAAAGGATCATGGCGTCACCTGGGGGGTTGCAGGGACAGGCTCGCACGTGCCGGGGGCCAGGGGCCGGGCGGTGGTCTGCCCGAAGGGTTCCACATGGATGGTCACATCCAGCACATGAGGCATGCCGGTCATGATGCGCTCCTTGGCCTCGTGGGCCAGGGTGTGACCCTGCAGCACGGTGAGGTTCGGGTCCACCAGCAGGTGCAGGCTCACGTCCACGCCGGCGCTCAGGTAGCGGGTGCGGATGTGGTGGGCCCCTCGCACCTCCGGCGCAGCGCAGCACAGGTCCAGAATGCGCCGCACTTCTTCCTCGGGGGCGCCCTTGTCCATGAGTTCGTTCAGGGCCGGCCCCAGAATCTTCCATGCCGCGTGCAGGATGAAGAAGGAAACCACCACTGCGCCCACTTTGTCCACAAACGCCCACTGTGGGGAGATCCAGGCCAGGCCGATGGCCAGGGCCACGGGCAGGGAGGAGATGGCGTCGGAGCGGTGATGCCAGGCGTTGGCCGCCACGGCCGGGGAGCCGGCCAGCCGGCTTTGGCGCAGGGTCCAGCGGTAGAGCAGTTCCTTGGAACCGATGGTCAGCAGGGCCACGGCAAAGGCCCAGGCATTGGGGGAGAGGGTGGACTCATCCCGCAGGCTGTGCAGGGCATTCCAGGCCAACCCCGCAGCCACGGCCACCATGGCCAGGCCCACGCCGGCGGAAAAGAGCGTTTCCAGGCGTTTGTGCCCGTGTGGGTGGCTGGCGTCGGGCGGGGCTTCCCAGTATTTCACGCCCACCACCAGGAGCATGCTGGCGACGATGTCCGTCAGGCTTTCCACGCCATCGGCCAGCAGCGCCTGGCTGTGGGCAAAATAGCCTGCGGCCAGCTTGATGGCGGACAAAATCACGTTGGCCCAGACCCCCACCCAGCCGGCCCGGCGCACCAGCCGCCGGACATCCGCAGGGCATGGCGTGGCAGCATGCTGTTTGTCCATTCCCGCCCCTCCTCCTGTCCTGGGTTGGAACCGCGTGCGCGTTTGTTCCGAGGGGGCACGCCGTGCTGTCCCGACTTGACAACGCGCCCCGAAGCGGCAATGAAAGCCCGCAACCCCTCCCTAGCAACGGGTTGCGTCCTTCGCAAGCATCCATGCAAAATTCCGAACGCTACGTCAAAACCTACCCCATTTCCTGGGAGCAGCTCCACCGGGACAGCAAGGCCCTGGCCTGGAGACTGTTGGACAAAGGCCCGTTTCGCGGTATTGTGGCAGTGGCCCGCGGTGGACTCATCCCCGCGGCGGTCATCGCCAGGGAGCTGGAAATCCGCCGCATCGAAACCGTGTGTGTCATGAGCTACGACTGGCAGGCCCAGCGGGAGTCCTCCATCCTCAAAACCCTGGGGATGGATGTACCGGAAGACGGCGCGGGGTGGCTGATTGTGGATGATTTGACCGATACCGGCGGCACGGCCCGCATTGTGCGGGACATGCTGCCCAAGGCCCTCTTCGCCACGGTGTACGCCAAGCCAGAGGGCAAGCCCCTGGTGGACGTGTACGTGACCGAAGTGAGCCAGGATACCTGGATTCTGTTCCCCTGGGACACGGAGCACCAGTACGTGCGCCCCCTGGCAGCTCGCACCGAATAGCCCTTTTTCTTGAAGGAGAATCCCCCATGCGCGCATTCGTCGTCGCCCTGGCCTTGGCGTTGCTGGCCTGCCTGCCCATGCAGGCCGCGGCCGAAGACATGAAGGTCGGCTTCATTTACGTCTCTCCAGTGGGCGATGCCGGCTGGTCCTGGGCCCACGACCAGGGCCGCCAGGCCGTGGACGCCATGGACGGCGTGTCCACTTCCTACGTGGAAAGCGTGCCAGAAGGACCAGATGCCGAACGCGTCATTGCCGGCTTAGCCCGCAAGGGACATTCCCTCATCTTCACTACCAGTTTCGGCTACATGGACCCCACCCTCAAAGTGGCCGGCCAGTTCCCGGACGTGACCTTCATGCACTGCTCGGGCTTCAAGACCGGGCCCAACATGGGCAACTACTTTGGCCGCATGTACCAGGCCCGCTACCTCACCGGCCTGGTGGCCGGCAAGATGACCAAGGGCAACATCATCGGTTATGTGGCGGCCTTCCCCATTCCTGAGGTCATCCGCGGCATCAACGCCTTTACCCTGGGCGTGCGGGAAGTGAATCCCAAGGCCGAAGTGCGCGTGGTCTGGACCAAAACCTGGTACGACCCGGCCCTGGAAAAGGACGCCGCCAAGAGCCTGCTGGACGTGGGCGCCGACGTCATCGCCCAGCATCAGGACTCCCCCGGTCCCCAGGAAGCGGCCATGGAAAAGGGCGTCTACTCCATCGGCTACAACTCTGACATGAGCTCCTTCGCCCCCAAGGCCCATCTGACCGCCGCCGTCTGGAACTGGCCGGTGTTCTACACCGAAATGGTCAAGCAGGTGCAGAACAAGACCTGGAAGCCCGAAGCCCTGTGGTGGGGCATGGACACCGGCCTGGTGGACATCGCGCCCATGGGCCCCATGGTGCCCCAGGACGTGAAGGACATGGTGGAAGCCAAGAAGAAGGCCATCATCGACAAGAGCTTCACCGTCTTCGCCGGTCCCGTGAAGGACCAGAAGGGCGAAGAGCGCATCAAGGCCGGGGCCATGCCCGAGGACAAGGAACTCCTGGGCATGACGTGGTTTGTGGAAGGCGTTGTGGGCTCCACAGAGTAGGCTGGCCGTGCCGCTTCGTCTCGTTGATCGCACCAAGCCCCTCCCCTGGGGGGGCTTTTTTGTTGCCACCATCTCCCTTGCCGCCGCCCTGGCCGTCTGCGCCCTGCTGCTCACCTGGCAGGGCAAGCCTGGCCTGCATGGGGTCTGGCTGCTGGTGGATGGCGGATTCCTGCACGGCTACGCCCTGGAAGACGCTGTCCGCAAGGCCATTCCCATCTTCCTGTGTTCTTTGGGAGTGGCCCTGTGCTTCCGCATGAAGTTGTGGAACATCGGGGCAGAAGGGCAATTCGCCCTGGGCGCTGTGGGTGCCACGGCCGTGGCCCTGCGGTTCGGCCACTGGCCGGCCTGGGCCGTGCTGCCCTGCATGTGCCTGGCCGGCGCTGCCGCGGGAGCCCTTTGGGCCCTGGGGCCGGCCCTGCTCAAGCGCCGGCTGGGGGTCAACGAGATCATCACCACCCTCATGGCCAATTACATCGGCGTGCTGGTGCTGCAGTATCTGGTGTACGGCGCCTGGAAGGACCCCGTCAGCTTCGGCTTCCCCATGACCGAACTCTTCAGTGATGCTGCTCAAGTGGGATTGCTGCCTGGCTCGCGCATTCATTACGGCCTGTTGTATTGCGTGGCCGCCGGGCTTGGTTTCTGGTGGTGGATTTCCCGCACGCGCCTGGGCTTCGAACTGGTGGTCAGCGGGGAGAACTCCCGGGCCGCCCGCTTTGCCCACATGCCGTACGGCATGCTCATCTGCCTGGCCATGGGCGGATGCGGCGCCCTGGCCGGGGTGGCCGGGTTTCTGGAGGCTTCGGCCTCGGTGCACCGCCTGCAGCCTTCCATCATGGTGGGGTATGGATTCACCGCCGTGGTGGTGGCCTGGCTGGGGCGGCTGCGCGTACCGGCCATTGCGGCGTTTTCGTTCCTGCTGGCCGGCTTCCGGGTGGGCGTGGAGAATTTGCAGATTGAGTTGCAGGCGCCGGCAGCCATGGCCGGGGTGCTGGAGGGGACTATCCTTATGGCTGTGCTGTCCGGGCAACTCCTCAATCATCGCCGCCTGGTCTGGATTTCCCGGAGGACCACCCCATGACGCCGGACATGGTGGACATGTTGGCCATGCTCACGCCCCTGCTGGCCGCGGCCATCCAGTCCGGCGCGCCGTTGTTGTTTGCCACGGTGGGGGAAATCATCACCGAGCGCAGCGGCACCCTGAACCTGGGCGTGGAGGGCATGATGCTCTGTGGCGCCCTGGCGGCCTTTGTGGTCAGCCTGGGCACGGGATCGCCCTGGCTGGGCGCCCTGGCCGGCTGCGCCGCCGGGGCCCTGCTGGCCGTGCTGCACGGCCTGGCCACCCTGACCTGCGGCGGCAATCAGGTGGTCTCCGGCCTGGCCCTGACCATCCTGGGCGTGGGGCTGGCAGACACCCTGGGGGCGGGACACATTGGCCAGGTGGCGCCGGGGTTCGATCCCGTGGCCATCCCGGTGTTGTCCTCCATTCCCGTGCTCGGGCCGGCCCTCTTTACCCAGGATGCACTGGTGTACCTGAGCTTTGGCACGCCCCTGGCAGTGTGGGTGCTGCTGTTCCGCACACGCTGGGGCCTGCACCTGCAGGCGGCCGGGGAGAACCCCGCCGCCGCCCGCGCTGCCGGTGTCTCCCCCTTGCGCTGGCGATGGATCGGCATCCTGGCCGGGGGCGCCCTGTGTGGCCTGGGGGGGGCCTATTTGAGTCTGTCGGCCACGCATCTGTGGACCACCAACCTTACCGCCGGCCGGGGCTGGATTGCCGTGGCCCTGGTGATTTTTTGCGCCTGGCGCCCCCAGCGGGCCATGCTGGGGGCGTACCTGTTTGGCGGCGTCATGGCCTTGCAGCTCCGGTTGCAGGCCATGGGCGCGGCACTGCCGTCCTCTCTGCTCCTGATGATGCCGTATGCCATGACCGTGCTGGCCCTGGTGGCCTTTTCCCGGGCCAAATCCCGTGCCGCGGGCAGGAATTTGCCACCGGCAGCCCTGGGGGTGCCCCTGGCTGGCCCGCAGGGTGGGGAGGGCAGGTAGATGGCCACGCACATCCGCATTGAGGGCGTCTCCAAGTCCTTTGGCATGCAGCAGGCCAACCGGGACGTCTCCCTGGATATCCGGGCCGGGCGCATCCTGGCCCTGCTGGGCGAGAACGGCGCCGGCAAGTCCACCCTCATGTCCATTCTGGCCGGCACCCTGGCTCCGGACAGCGGCCGCATCCTGGTGGACGGCCAGCCCCTGCCGCCGGGGAACCCGGCCGCCAGCCTGGGGGCGGGCATTGGCATGGTGCATCAGCATTTTCTGCTCATGGACCAGTTGCGGGTGTCCCAGAATGTCTGCCTGGGATTGCCCGGGGCATTCTGGCTGTCGCCACGACGCATGGCCGCCCTGGTGCGGGACGTGAGCAGCCGGTTCGGCCTGGAGGTGGACCCCGATGCGCGCATCGCCGCCCTCTCCATGGGGGAGCGGCAACGGGTGGAGATTCTGAAGCTCCTGGCCCGGGACTGCAATGCCCTGATCTTCGATGAACCCACAGCCGTGCTTACCCCCGGGGAGGCCGCCATCCTGGCCGACGCTTTGTGCGGCATGGTGACCCAGGGCAAGGCCGTGGTCTTCATTTCCCACAAATTGCCGGAAATCATGGCCCTGGCTGCCCGCGCCCCCGTGGATGTGGCCGTGCTGCGTCAGGGCGAGGTGGTGGCCCGGTACGACCTGACCACGGATACCCCCGCCGAGGGCGAACTTATTCGGGCCATGGTGGGCCGTGAGGTGGATCTGGCCCAGGTGGAGCGCCTGGCCGCCGCACCGCATGTGCTGGGGGAAGAGGTACTGGTCTGCCGGAATCTGCAGGTCCCGGGGTTGCAGGGTGTCTCCCTGGGCGTGCGCAAGGGGGAGATTGTGGCCCTGGCCGGCGTGGCCGGCAACGGGCAGAAGCCCCTGGTGGAGGTGCTGGCCGGGGTGCAGCCGCCCCAGGGCGGTGAGGTGCGCCTGCTGGGCCAGCCCTGGCACGCGTTTTACAGCGGCGAGGAACCTGGCCGCGGGCTGGTGGTGATCCCCGAAGACCGCCGCGGCGCGGCCACCGCCGGCAATCTGGACCTGCTGGATAACTACCTGCTCACCACCCGTCGGCGCTATACCCGTGGTGGCCTCATCGACCGACGCCAGGCATTGGACGATCTGCGGCAGATCATCGACGATTTCAATGTCCGTCCCCCCGTGCCCACCACCCCCGGCGGCCGGCTTTCCGGCGGCAATCTGCAAAAGCTGGTGCTGGGGCGGGAATTCTCCCGCGAGCCCGGCATGGTGGTGGCCGAACAGCCGGCCCAGGGCCTGGATGTGGGGGCCACGGAGGATGTCTGGCGGCGGCTGCTGGCCATGCGCGCCCGCGCCGGCGTGCTCCTGGTGACCAGCGACCTCACCGAGGCCCTGCTCCTGGCCGACCGCGTGCTGGTGCTCTACGCCGGCCGCATCATGGGCGAGGTGCGTCGGGGCATCAGCAGCCTGGAAACCGAAGAGGCCCGCGGCAAGATCGGGCGCTGGATGGCCGGGTTGGATTAGTATTGCGTCCCCAAAACACTGGCGATGCTCCATGGCGGGGAGTGCCGAGGCTCCCCCCCGCCGTGTTCGCTGCGGCAGGTGATGGCTCAGATGCCGTGTACGTCGTGGTGCCGGCGGGTCAAGTGCTCCAGCAGGAAGCGCGGCGAGAGCTCCTGGTCGGTGGCCTGACGCACGAGGTCCCGGGGCATGTACCGCATGCCGTGGCGGTGCACGCGTTCCTGCAGCCAGGACAGCAGGGGGGAGAACTCCCCGGCGGCCATGCGGGCGTCCATGGCGCGTTCGCCGCCCAGGTCCGCCATGGCTGCGGCGTAGAATTGGGCCGCATAGATGGTGCCCAGGGCGTAGGTGGGAAAGTAGCCGATGGCGCCAGCCGGCCAATGCATGTCCTGCATCACGCCATTGGCAGGGCAGTCCGGACGAATGCCCAGCAGCTCCTCCATGCCGGCGTCCCAGGCCTCGGGCAGATCCCTGACCTCCAGGCGGCCATCCATGAGGGCCGTCTCCAGACGGAACCGCAAAATCACGTGCAGGCAATAGGTCACCTCGTCAGCCTCGGTGCGGATGAGGCTGGGGGCAACCACGTTCACGCTGCGCCAGAGCTTTTCCGGCGTGAGGCCGTTGAGACCGGGGAGGGTCTCCTTGGCCAGGGGAGCCAGCCAGCGGCAGAATCCCAGGCTGCGGCCCACCATGTTTTCCCAGAGCCGGGATTGGGACTCATGCACCCCCAGGGAGATGTAGCTGCCCAGGGGGGTGCCCCAGTGGGCCTCGGGCAGGCCGATCATGTACAGGGAATGGCCGGCCTCGTGCAGGACGCCGTACAAGGATTCCAGGAAGTTGGATTCGCAGTGGCGGGTGGTGATGCGATGATCCCTTGGGCCGGGGGCGCAGGAGAACGGATGGGCGGAGACGTCCAGCCGTCCGGATTCAAAGGAGAACCCCAGGGCCTCGCACACCGCGCGATTCAATTGTTGCTGGGCCGGCACGGGGTAGGCGCCCGCCAGGGGGCGCTCGCACAGGCGGCGGGAGCTGCCGAGGATGGCATCCAGGATGGGTCGCAGGCCGGCAGCCAGCTCGTCAAAGAGGGGATCTAGGCGGGCGGCGGTTTCACCGGGCTCAAACTCGTCCAACAGCACATCATAGGGCAGTTGATCCGGGGCGGCCAGGCAGGCGGCTTCCTCCTTTTTCAGGCGGACCACCTCCTCCAGCAGGGGTTCCAGCATCTGCCAGGCATTGGCCGGCCGGGCCTGCTGCCAGACCATTTCGGCCTTGGTGGTGGCGATGACCTTGGCGCGGGTCAGCTCCGGCGGCACCTTGACGGCGCGGTCATACTCCCGGCGCCAATGAAACACGGCGGCGGCTTCTTCTGCGGAAAGATCGTCGGCGGCCTCAAGCAGGTCCAGCCGCTCACCGCGGGCGGGGTCCTGTTGCCGGCATTGCACCAGGCCCATGAGGGCGGCCATCTGCTCGCCGCGCCAGTCGTGGCCGGCAGGGGCAAGCATGGTGCGCTGGTCCCAGGCCAGGAGTTCCAGGGTGCTGTAAAACCGGGCGGTTTCCCGGCTGTGGTCAGAGAGCCATTGCAAGGCGCTGGCGGAATCTACGGGCATGACGTCTCGCTTGGTTTTGTGGGGTGAAGGTCCAGGACTGTACCAGGGGGGCGGCCACCGGGCAACCGCATCGGGCGGGGGGTGTTTTGCCGGGATCGCGGAGGAAGGAGAGCCTGCGGAATGGCGGCACCCTGCCTTGCAGGTGCGGCGGGCATTCCCCTGCTTGCCCTGACGTAGCTGTTTCAGTAGGATGCGCCATTTCCATCCTGCTTCCCCAAGGATTGTGCCATCGTGTGCGGCATTGCCGGTTTCTTCCTGCTCCAGAACGCCTCCCCCGTGACCGATGCCCAGGCCCGCGACGTGCTGGCCGCCATGGCCGCGCGCATTGCCCACCGCGGCCCCGACGGGCGCGGGCATTACGTGGGTCTGCCCGTAGCCTTTGCCCATTGCCGGCTGGCCATCATCGACCTCTCCACCGGCGCCCAGCCCATGCAGGCCCAGGGCGACGGGGACGCAGACGCCGCCGTGATCACCTTCAACGGCGAGATCTATAACTATCAGGAAGTCCGGGGCGAGCTGGAAGCCCTGGGCCGGACGTTTCAGACACGATCCGATACGGAAGTCCTCCTGCAGGCCTACCTGGAATGGGGCGCCGCCTGCCTGGACCGGCTGGAGGGCATGTTCGCCTTTGCCCTGTGGGACGCACGCCGGCGGGCGCTCTTCGCCGCGCGGGACCGCTTTGGCAAGAAGCCGTTTTTTTATGCCATCCAGCAGGGCGTGTTCACCTTTGCCTCGGAACTGTCGGCCCTGGAAGGGACGCCCTGGGCGCAGTTCTCCATCCGTGCCTCCACCCTGGCCCGGTTCCTGGCCTATGAATACGTGCCCACCCCGGACAGCATCTACGCCGAGGCCCGCAAGCTTCCCCCGGCGCATTACCTGGAACTGCACGAGGATGGCACCCTCCTGGTGGAGCGGTACTGGCAAACGCCCATGCCCCTGCCCGAGGGAACCAAGGGGGTTGGCCGCGGGGATGAACCGGCCCTGTGCGAGGAGTTGCGCCGGCTGCTGACCCAGGCCGTACGGCGCCGGCTCATTGCCGACGTGCCCGTGGGAGTGTTTTTGTCCGGGGGGGTGGATTCGTCCTCCGTGGCGGCCATGGCCGGCCGCCTGGCCCCAGGCATCAAAACCTTTTCCATCGGCTTCACCGAGGCCAGCTATGATGAGTCCGCCTATGCCGGCAGGGTGGCTGCGCAGCTGGGCACGGATCACCAGTTGGAAATGCTCTCGGCCGATGCCTGCGCCGACCTGCTGCCCGAGGTGGTCTCCCGGTTCGACGAGCCCATGGCAGACCCGTCCATCGTGCCCACGTACCTGCTCTCGCAGATCACCCGGCGGCAGGTCACCGTGGCCCTGGGCGGCGACGGCCCCGATGAGCTGTTGGCAGGCTACGAGTATTTTCCCGCGTTCAAGGCGACGGAGTATTGGGAGCGCCTGCCGGGCTGGTTACGCCGCACGGCCGTGGCCGTGAGCGGGCTTCTGCCCGGCTCCGCAGGGTATGTGAATCCGCGGCACGTGGCCCAGACATTTCTGGCCGCCGCCGAGGCCCCGGCCTGGCTGCGGACGCAACGCATGCTCACGGCCCTGACCCCCGAGGCCCAGCGCTCCCTGTGGCGCACCCCGGGGAACATGCTGGCGCCAACGCAGCTCTTTGCCCCCACGCAGGCCCTCTGGGAGGCCCTTTCGGACTGGCCGCCCATGGCCAGGGTCTTCCACCTTTTTGCCCGGCAGTACATGCTGGACTACATCCTGGTAAAGGTGGACCGCTGCACCATGCTCCATGGCCTGGAAGCCCGCGCGCCCTTCCTGGATCGAAACCTGGCCGAGTTCTGCTTCCGGCTGCCCGTGTCCATGAAGCTGCGGGGGACCACGCGCAAATACCTGCTCAAGCAGGCCATGGCCGATCTCCTGCCGCGGGATATCCTGCATCGGCCCAAGCGGGGATTCCTCATTCCCACGGCAGCCTGGCTGCGGGGGAGGCTGCGGCCCCTGGTGGATGACCTGCTGCACGAGGGCCGGCTGCGCAAGCAGGGGCTCTTTGATCCCGTCGCCGTGCGCCGGCTGGTGGAGGAACATGCCAGCGGCCGCAAGGACCATCGCAAGGGCTTGTGGACCATGCTGGTGCTGCAATTGTGGCTGGCCGGCAAACCGTCGGTGCGCATTGACCCGGACCTGTAACGCCCCAGGAGGACGCCATGACCACCCCCGCAGACGGTCCCGCCACCGGCACGCCGCGCCGGGATTTCGATTTGCTGGACATCCCCCTTGAGGGCGTGGCTGCCTACTGGCTTTCCTTGCATAAGCTTCTGGAACCGCACAAGAAGCTCAAGAATGCCCAGCGTCAGGTGCAGGACGAGGCCCAATACACCACAGAACCCCTGGTGCGCTATCTGCTGGAAGCCCTGGTCAGCGATATGGACGTGCCGGACATGCGCCGCCTGGGCCAGGCCCGGGCTGACATGCTGCTGGACACCGTGGCGCGACGCCTGCAGCTCATGCGCGTGGCCTTGCTGGACATGGCCACGGCCGAAAACCCGCGGCGGACTCTGGCCAAGATGACGGCCCAGCACGCCGCGCCCCTCATTGACGAAGAAAAGGCTTTCTCCCTGGCCCAGCAACTCCTGGGCCTGGCTGCCAGCCCGGGGTGGGAGGCCAAGGCCCATTATTTTGCCGTGGACCACCGGCTCAAGGATGACAAGCTTATGGTGGCCCTGCTGTTCCACGCCGCCTGGACCCGGCGCGAGGGCAAGATGGCGGCCCGGCAGTTCCTGCCGCATCTGTCCTCGGTATTCTTTCAGCAGGGCCTGGCCCTGGTCATCGACGGCTTTGATGCGCCTTTTTTACGCAAGCGGCTCAAGGTCCACCAGGCTGCCATCATGGCCGATGCCCGCCGCAAGGCCGCCTGCTCCCTGGAGCTTGCCTGCGCCATCAAGCATCGCCTGCCCTATGAGGTCGTCTTCACCATGGCCAAGGCCTGGCTGAGCTGACGGCTTTTCCTCAAAAGATGTGTCCACTCACGATGCAACGCCCAGGGGCGCCGGTAAGGCAACGCCGGGGCTGAAGCTCCCGTACGTCTGCCGAAATCCGCGCTGGTGGCGGGCGGTCCTCCCTTGAAGATGACATTGGAACCAGCATGGCGCTCCAGGGGGCGGATGCCGGAGGAGTTCCTCCTGAAGAAAGCCGTCATTGATGTTGACAGTGATTCTCAATTTCATATATGACCCTGCCGTCATCCATCATTCATCTTTTTGAGGAGGCGGCAATGCCCAAGGTCCTGATTGTGTTTGGCTCGACCACTGGCAACACCGAAGGCGTGGCGGAGACCATCGCCAAGACCCTCAACGGCAACGGCGTGGAGGCCACGGTGAAGAACGCGGCGGACGTCACCGCCCCCGGTCTGGCCGATGGCTACGACGCCGTGCTTTTTGGCTGCTCCACGTGGGGCGACGACGAAATCGAGCTACAGGAGGACTTTGTGCCCCTGTATGAAGACCTGGACCGCGCCGGCCTCAAGGGCAAGAAGGTGGCCGTATTCGGGTGCGGGGATTCGTCCTACACCTACTTTTGCGGCGCCGTGGACGTCATCGAAAAGAAGGTGGAGGAGTTGGGCGCCACCCTGGTGGCCGGGTCCCTGAAGATCGACGGCGAACCGGATTCGGCGGAAGTGGTGGACTGGGCCAAGGAAGTCCTGGGACGGGTGTAGGCTGCGCCGCAGCCGGCATGCCTGCCAGGGGAGGGGCTACCTTCCCTGGCAGGTGGAGGCCGGCATGGTCCCGAAGAGCAGGGGCTGGGGCAGGCCTGGCGCCGGCGCGGCCTCGGGACGATCTTGCTTGAGGGACAATTGCAGAGTGGCCGGTGGCACCACGCCCGAGGCGCCCAGGGAGCCCAGGCCGGCCAGCACGGTATCGCCCCGGAAGCAGATGGTCAGGGGCATGGAAATCCATTCTTCCTCTTCCGAACACAAGGACAACTGCCGGGACGGGCTGATGCACCTGGAGGGGTCCGCGGTGGAGCGTACCAGATGGCTGGCCGTGGTCAGGCGTTCCAGGCGGCCCCGGGGGCAGAAGGCCAGGGAGTTCACGTCGCCGCTGATGCCTTCGGGATCGGGATCAAACACCGTCAGCGGGCCCAGGGGGGTGAGCACCTCCACGGGGCGGGCGGGCTCCAGGGAGGCTAGGGCCCCGTTTTCATGGAAGGACAGGCCGATGCGCGCCGGCAGGGT
>JAIWOE010000082.1 GCA_020217165.1 Desulfovibrio sp.
GTCCTTGTATTCCACTGTGCTCCTCCGCTGCTGCGGGGTCATTGCCCATCGCACTCCACACCGTAACCAGCGCACGGCGACTGTCAATCCTCTGACAGCAAAATCGCCGTGTGGCGGCGGGGGAATGGGACCACGAGGGCAGGATAGCAGATCTCTGCCAAAATGGGGAGGGGGAAGGGAGTGACGAGGCGGATCAGCCGAAATCGTCCAGCACCTGCCCGGCCGTCTTGCACAGGGCGCGCTTTTCTTCCAGAAAAACCTCAAAGGATGGGTCCATCCAGCCCAGGGACTCCGGCGTCTGGGGCATGGCGATGACGGTTTCCCGATGCTCGCCTCCCTGCACCAGCACCGCAGCCTCCTTCCGTAATTGCTTCACCTTGCTGGAAAAAGAAAGCACTGCCGCCGCGGCCGCGCGCACGGTCTCGCCCGTCCAGCGCAGGCCCGGCCACTGCCGGCCAAGGCCCAGGGGGCCGGGCATGTCCCGCAGGGTGAACACCAGGTCTTGCGGGCCGGCCAGGGCCTCCAGGCGCTCGTTGGCTTCGCGGTTGCGGCCAATGGCCAGCCAATGCACGCCATTCCAGAACTGGCGGCCGGCATTGGCAATGTGAAAATCCCCGGGGGTGGGCATGGGCACGCGGCGCAACACCGGCCAGTACCGGCGCACGCTCTCCTTTTCCGCCAGCAGGCAGCCGCCGGCAGGGGTGGGAATGCTGGTGATGCCAAGCTCCCTGGCCAGGGCCAATTGCCCGCCTCGGCCGCGGCCCCAGAAGTCCCTGAGCTGGCTGCGGTCCAGGATGCCGGCCTCCTCCACCGCCGTGGGGGCGAGCTTTTTGGCGCACAGGGGCCGCACCAGCAGGTCGCGCACGTCGGCCTCGCGGGAGATGATGTCCAGGGCGTCGCGCCGCTGGCTCATGGGGCGCTGGCCCAACACCTCGCCGGAAACGATGCACTGGGCGCCGTATTCCTCCAGCAGGCGTCGGGCCGTGGAGAGCATGAGAATCTTGCAGTCCACGCAGGGGTTGAGGTTCTTGCCAAAACCGTGGGTTGGCCCCTCCAGGAGCAGGCGCACATAGGCCTCGCCCACGTCCACGGGCACGAGATCCAGGCCATAGGTGTCCTGCCACTGGGGCAGGAGCTGGGGTTTGCCAAAAAAGGGACTGACAAAATGCAGCCCGGTGACGCGCCGGCCCTGGGCCAGCACCAGCCGGGCGGCAAGGACCGAGTCCAGCCCTCCGGAAAAGAGCGCCAGGGCATGGTATGCGGATGAGGAAACAGATGCCATCTTTTCAGGATACCACACCCTCGGCATCAAGAAAAGGGGGCAGCCTCCCATGGTGCTGGCGGCGTGGCGCCAGCACCAGCGGCTGTTGACAAAATTGTCGGCATACAATCAGCATCCATCCCCCGCACCTCCCCGCAATACCCCCCCGTCGATATAGGGAACATCACCCACACCGGCATGGTCGGCAGCATAACTCACCACATCGGCACAAATAACTAACAATAAATATTGACAAGCAAGGTGTCGTGCGCCATGCGCAGGACATATCCGGACGTGGTGATAATTCAAGGGGATGTCATTTGACACCCACACACCCTGCATTGTAAAAATCAAAAAAGTGCATGGACAAACGCCTTCGGAGCCCTCATGAAACTTGCCACAAAGCTCGCCTCCAGCTTTGCATTGCTCATCCTGTTGCTGTGCGGCCTGGGGGTGTTGTCCCTCCGGGAGATGGGGGATATCCACCGCGCCGCAGGGGATCTGGCCACCAACTGGATGCCAAGCATCAAGGGCATTGCCGAAGTCAGCAACCTGACCTCCGTGTTCCGCAGGCTGGAAATGCTACACGCCCTCACCCTGGATCAAAAGGGACGCCAGGAGATCGACGCCCGCACTGAGGTGGCCCGCGCCGATTTGGAGGCGGCCATGCAGCGGTACGAATCCCTCCTCACCTCCCAGGAAGAGCGCGCCTTGTACCAGGAGTTCCGGGACCGTTGGAACGAATACCTGGCAATCAACGTCAAGGTATTGGAATACTCAAGGAAAAACATGTACGATCGCCTGGCCGCACTGATTTCCGGCGACTCCCAGGATGCCATGCGCGCCGCCCAGGCCGTGTTGGAACGGCTGACGGAACTCAACAACGCCGGTGCTGTCGCCTCTGCCGCAACGGCCGAAAATGCCTATGCCGACGGCAGGCAAATGATCTTCATTGCCCTGGGCCTGGCCCTGGTCGTGGCCGCGGGGCTGGCCTTCTGGCTCACGCGCAACGTGCTCGGCCAGCTGGGGGCAGATCCCGGCACCCTGCGCGGCGTGGCCAATGAGGTGGCCCGCGGCAATCTGGATGTGCGCTTCGATCCCCCTGCCGGCCACGGCGTGTACGGCGTATTCATCAAGATGGTGGACACCCTCAAGGCAAAGATCGCCGAGGCCGATCAGAAATCCCAAGACGCCGCCCGGGAGGCGGAACAAGCCCGCCAGGCCATGGCCGACGCCGACGACGCCAGGCGCCAGGCGGAACGGGCCCGGGCCGAAGGCATGCTCCAGGCCGCCCGTCAACTGGAAAATGTGGTGGAGGTGATCACCTCTGCCTCCGAGGAATTGAGCGCGCAGATCGAACAATCCAGCGCCGGCGCCGACGAGCAATCCGCCCGGGTGGGCGAAACGGCCACGGCCATGGAAGAAATGAACGCCACGGTGCTGGAAGTGGCCAGAAACGCTGGCCAGGCCTCCGAGACTTCCCTCAAGGCCCGCCAGCAGGCCGACGAAGGCGCCCGGGTGGTGGGCCAGGTGGCGGCCTTCATCGGCCAGGTGCAGTCCAATGCCCAACAGTCCCTGCGGGACATGGAAGCCCTGGGCTCCCAGGCCGAAGGCATCGGGCAGATCCTCAACGTCATCTCGGACATTGCCGACCAGACCAATCTGCTGGCCTTGAACGCGGCCATCGAGGCCGCCCGGGCTGGAGACGCGGGCAGGGGCTTTGCCGTGGTGGCCGACGAAGTGCGCAAGCTGGCGGAAAAGACCATGACCGCCACCAAGGAGGTGGGCCAGGCCATTCACGGCATCCAGCTGGGCGCCCGCAAAAACATTGACAACGTAAGCCAGGCAGCCCGGGCCATGGAGGACATGTCAGCCCTGGCGGACAAATCCGGCGAGGCCCTGGGACACATCGTCACCCTGGTGGATCTGGCGGCGAATCAGGTCGGCTCCATTGCCACGGCCGCGGAGCAACAATCCGCCACCAGCGAGGAGATCAACCGCAGCATCGAGGGCGTCAATCGCATCGCCGCCGAAACCGCAGACGCCATGCGACAGAGCGCCTCGGCCGTGGCCGAGCTGGCCCGGCAGGCGCAGATCCTCAAAACCCTGATCGAGGACATGAAACCCGAGGGCAGCGCCGGCTAATGGTGCATCCTTAAAGGTATCATGTCCCTGTGAGCGGCTCAATCCGTGGAAGACACGGTCCGGGCCGTCCGGGTGCTCCAGGCCCCCAGCACCCCCCGCGTCGTCACCGCAGCCAACACCAGCACGCCACCGGCCATGGCCCACGGACCGGGCACTTCCCCATGACCCAGGGCCACCCAGACGGGGTTGAAGATGGACACGAGAACACTCCCGGGCTGGGGTGGCAGGGGACGCACGTGGCGTGGCGCATGCCTATCCCACAGACCGCCCAGGGACGCAACGCCCTTGCCCCTGCCCGTCATCCGACGGAACCAGCTGCCCTTTCCGGAAAATCAGCCACTCCGCGTCCCTGCCCTTGCCCCTGCCCCCCCCTTCTGCTATGCCTCCTTCCACCTGATTTTCCTTTTTGTACGGAGCATCCCCATGGCGCGCAAACCCGCCGCAGCTGTCGATCCCCAGGCCGCCCGACTGGAGGCCCTCACCACCGCCCTGTCCACCATCGAACGCAAATATGGCGTCGGCTCGGTGATGAAGCTCTCCGATGAGCACCACGTGGCTATCCCGGTCATTCCCACCGGGTCCATCGGCCTGGACTTGGCCCTGGGCGTGGGGGGCATCCCCCGCGGCCGAGTAAGTGAAATTTACGGGCCGGAATCCTCGGGCAAAACCACCATTGCCCTGCACGTGATCGCCGAATGCCAGAAAATGGGCGGCACCTGCGCCTTCATTGACGCCGAGCACGCCCTGGACGTGAACTACGCCCGCCGCCTGGGTGTGAAAACCGACGAGCTGCTCATCTCCCAACCGGATTACGGCGAACAGGCCCTGGACATTGCCGACATGCTGGTGCGGTCCAACGCCGTGGATCTGGTGGTGGTGGACTCCGTGGCCGCCCTCATTCCCCAGGCGGAACTGGAGGGCCAGATGGGCGAAACCCAGGTGGGCGGCCAAGCCCGGCTCATGAGCCACGCCATGCGCAAGCTCACGGGCACCATCCACAAATCCCGCACGTCCATCATCTTCATCAACCAGATCCGCATGAAGATCGGCACCATGGGCTACGGCAGCCCAGAGACCACCACCGGCGGCAACGCGCTGAAGTTTTACGCCTCCATCCGGCTGGATATCCGCAAGATCCAGACGTTGAAGGACAAGGAGGAGGTCTACGGCTCCCGCGTCAAGGTGAAGGTGGTCAAGAACAAGGTGGCCCCCCCGTTCCGCGAGGCCCTGTTCGACATCCTCTACGGCCAGGGCATCTCCCGCGAGGGCGAGCTCATCGACCTGGGCGTGGAAGCCAAAATCGTGGACAAGAGCGGCGCCTGGTTTGCTTTCGGTTCGGAACGCCTGGGCCAGGGCAAGGAAAACGTGCGCATCTTTCTCCAGGAACATCCGGACATTCGCCTGCAGGTGGAAGAAAAACTGCTGGCCCACTTTGGCATGGAAGGCCCTCCCAGGCATATGCCTGCTGCCGAAGACGACGACCCCTTCCCCCCCGACGCCGGCTACGACGACGATACCATGCCCGACTAGCGGCACCCCTTATTCCCAGTATCCGAGTTCACCTTTCAGGAGCCCCACATCGTGTTCACCGCCGACGAAATCCGCCGTCGTTTCATCGACTTCTTTGCCGCCAAAGGCCATGCCCCCGTTGCCTCCTCCGGCCTTGTGCCCAAGGACGATCCCACCCTGCTCTTCACCAACGCCGGCATGGTGCAGTTCAAAAACGTGTTTCTGGGGCAGGAAACGCGGGAATACCGCCGCGCCGTCACCTCCCAGAAGTGCCTGCGCGTGGGCGGCAAGCACAACGACCTGGAAAATGTCGGCCGCACGGCCCGGCACCACACGTTCTTTGAAATGCTGGGCAATTTTTCCTTTGGCGACTACTTCAAGCGCGAAGCCATCGGCTATGCCTGGGAATTCCTCACCCAGGAGCTCAAACTGCCCAAGAACCGGCTGTATGTGACCATCTTCCGGGAGGACGACGAGGCCGGCCAACTCTGGCAGGACGTGGCTGGCGTGACCCCCGACCGTATCTATAAAATGGGCGAGAAGGACAACTTCTGGAGCATGGGCGATACCGGCCCGTGCGGGCCGTGCTCGGAAATCCTCTTTGACCAGGGCGAGCAGATGTCCTGCGGCGAGGATTGTGGGATTGGCCTGTGCGACTGCGACCGGTTTCTGGAAATCTGGAACCTGGTGTTCATGCAGTACGATCAGCTGCCCGACGGCCAGCGCATCTCCCTGCCCAAGCCTTCCATCGATACGGGCATGGGCCTGGAGCGCATCAGCGCCGTGTGCCAGGGTGTGCAATCCAATTTTGATATCAACCTGTTCCAGGACATCATCCGCTTTGCCGCCTCCCTGGCGGACACCCGCTACGGTGCCTCCGATGATGGCGATACGGCCCTGCGCGTCATCGCCGACCATGCCCGGGCCACGGCATTCCTCATCGCCGACGGCATCCTGCCCTCCAACGAGGGCCGGGGCTACGTGCTGCGCCGGCTCATCCGCCGGGCCTTGCGTTTCGGCACCCTCATCGGCCTCAAGGACCCCTTCTTGCACAAGGTCTGCGGCGAGGTGACCCGCCTCATGAGCGGCGCCTTCCCGGAATTGCAGGAAAACGCCGCCTTCATGCTCCGCGTGGTCAAGGAAGAAGAAGACCGCTTTTCCCAGACCCTGGACAAGGGCCTGGCCATGCTGGAAGAGGAAATGGCCGCCCGCCGCGCCGCCGGGAACATGACCATCGCCGGCGATTTCGCCTTCAAGCTGTATGATACCTTTGGGTTTCCCCTGGACATCGTCAAGGACGTGGCCGAACGCCAGGGCTTCTGCATCGACGAAGACGGCTTCACCGCCCACATGCAGGACCAGAAAGCCCGGGCCAAGGCTGCCTGGAAGGGCTCCGGCGAGGCCGGCCTGGCCGGCCAGTTCCGGGCGCTCCTGGAGCAGGGCGTATCCAGCCGCTTTGTGGGCTACGAAACCCTCACACACCAGAGTGAAATTGTGGCCCTGCTGGACGACGCCGGTCAGCTGGTCCAATCCCTGGCGGCCCAGGCCAAAGGCTACCTGGTGGCCCGGGCCACGCCCTTTTATGGCGAATCCGGCGGCCAGCTGGGGGATAGCGGCGCCTGTGCCACTGCCACCGGTGCGGCCGTGGTGACGGATACCCTCAAGCCCTCGCCGGACCTCACCGTGCACGTGATCGAAGTGCGCCAGGGCAGCCTGGCCGTGGGGCAGGACGTGACCCTGGACGTGGCCGAGGGCGAACGCATGGCCACGGCCCGCAACCACACCGCCACCCACCTGCTGCAGGCGGCCCTGCGCAGCGTGCTGGGCGAGCACGTCAAGCAGGCTGGCTCCCTCGTGGGGCCGGATCGCATGCGCTTTGACTTCACACATATCTCAGCCCTGACTGCGGAAGAAATCGCCCAGGTGGAAGAGCAGGTGAACGCCGCCATCCTCAAGAACATTTCCTTGAATGTCTGCACCATGGCCTACGACGAGGCCGTGGCCAGGGGCGCCATGGCTCTGTTTGGCGAAAAATATACGGACCAGGTGCGCGTGGTGGAAGCGCCGGGCGTCTCCGTGGAACTGTGCGGCGGCACGCACCTCACCACCACTGGTCAGGCTGGCTGCTTCGTGATCCTTTCTGAAACCGGCGTGGCTGCCGGGGTGCGCCGCATTGAGGCCGCCACGGGCTGGAATGCCCTGAAGCACCTCATGGCCCAACGCCAGGAACTGGCCGAGATTTCCGGGCTGCTCAAGGCACAGCCTGGCGAATCGGCCCGCAAGGTCCAGGCCCTGCAGGACGAGGTCAAAGCCCTGAAAAAGGAAAACGAAAAACTCGCCGCCAAGGCGGCCACGGCGGCATCCGGCGGCGGCGGCTCCATCATGGATGCGGTGGAAACCATCGGCGGCGTGCCAGTGCTTGCCATCAAGGTGGACGCCCCCAGCGTGAAGGTGCTGCGCGAGCTCATGGACGACGTGCGCTCCAAGCTGCCTTCCGGCGTGGCCCTGCTGGCTGCAGAAGCCGAGGGCAAGGCCCCGCTCATTTTATATGTTTCCAAGGACCTGCACGGTCGATTCACCGCCCCGGCCCTCATCAAGGACGTAGCCGCCGTGGTTGGCGGCTCCGGGGGCGGTCGCCCGGACCTGGCCCAGGCCGGCGGTACCGAGCCGGGCAAGATCGCAGAAGCCATCGCCAAGCTCAAAGAGCTGGTGGGGGGATAGCCTGGCCTGATGTGGGTGGTCAGAGTTGACTTTCTTGTTTGATGATGTAAGATTTCATTGCCAGTTGAGAGGGCTGCATGCGCGGTTCGCCAGGGAACTTTCCTGCTCGGCTGCCTCTGGTTGGGAGGGCTGCATGCGCGGTTCGTTGAAGTAACGCTTCACCCGGCCATCGACTTTCATCCCCTTCTGCTTGACAGCAGGAGGGGATTTTTGTTTTTTTATCCTGACATCATGTATCTTACTCACTGCACCTGCCCCGCCTGCCTTTCACGAAGAATTTCCGGGGCCATATGACCGGTGTAACACGCAGGACGTGAGGCCATGCCACCCTCGCTGCAACTCAATATCCTTCGCGGCAACCAGGTTGTCTGGCTGGCGGACGGCCTCGTCACCTTGCACGGTTATGTCCGCAAGTTGGACGGAGTGTGTCGCGAGCTGGGCGTGGCGGCCCTCTCTTCCTTCTTTGACACCACCACCCACGATGCCGACCTGGATGAGCTGGATCTGCTCATTGACGACGGCGCGCACCTGGCCGAGCGCGGCGCCTGGCACGACGCCGCCGGCCTGCTGGCCACCCTGCAGGCCCTGCATCAGGAGCTGGCTGCCCGCCCCCGGCGCTTTGGCCTGCTCTCCAACAACTATCCCCAGGTGCTGGACGAACTGACCCGCTGCCTTGCTGCGCTTGAACCCGTGGCCGCGGCCGGCGCCTCGCTCCAGGCGCACCTGCTGGTGGTGGGATGAAGTGCCCGCTGCCAACTCCCGCCGTGCTGTGCGCGCTGGTGTTGGCCTTGGTGCTTGTATATTCCCGACCAATCCTGGCCGGGGATGCCGTGCAGTTTGTCTGCGACGCCATGATCCCCTTCAGCTATGAGGAACAGGGCGGGGTGATGGGCGAAGCCGTGGAAGCAGTGCGCCAGGTGTGCGCCCGGGCAGGTTGCGAGCCCTTATTTGTCATGGCCCCCTGGCCCTGGGTACTGGAAAGCATGCGTCATGGACAGGGGGAGGCCGTGTTCACGGCCATCAAAACCCCGGATCGCGAACATTATCTGCACTATTGCCAGGAACCCCTGGGCATGATGCGGTTCATGCTGGTGGGATGCGACGTGGACAGCCCGGTGGTCGCCAGTCTGGCGGATTTGAACGGCACCCTGGTGGGTGTTATCAAAGGCCATGCCACCTCGGAGGAATTCGCCAACAGCGCCTGGTTTGCGCGGGATGAATCGCCCAACGCCATGACCATGCTGCGCAAGTGCCTGGCCGGGCGTTTGGACTACATTGTCATCAATGACAACTCCCTTGCCATCCTCAGTGGCATGATTCCGGAAGCTGCCAATTTGCCGGTGCAGCCGTATCTAGTGCATGAAGCCCCATACTTCATCGCCTTTTCCAAGGTCCACGCAGACAGGGCCGCCCGCTGGACGGCCCGCATGGACCTTGCCATCAGGGAGCTGCGCCGGGAAGGCAGCCTGCCGCCCGTTCCCCCTGCTCCAACCATTCCCGCACATCCCTGACCCGGCCGCCACACCGGCGCCTGTGAGGGCAATTGGCGCTTGCCTTATTGCGGCCGGTAAAACCACGCCAGCACGGCCGCCATGCCGACCAGCAACAGCACCCAGACCGCCAGGGCCCTTCTGGCCGATCGCGCGGCCTGCCGCTGCTCCCACCAGGTACCGGGACGCACGCCCTGGTACAGGCATACAGCCACCCCCGCGGCATTGATGCCGATGACATTGGCGGCCATGAGGGCCAGGGCTCCGAGGGCGGATGTCCACTCCCCCTGCCCTGCCAGGAGGCCTGCCGCGGCCAGTGGTGGCATGAGCGCCACGGCCACCATCACCCCCACCACGGCCGTGGACTGCCCCATGGTGAAGCACAGGGTCCCGGCCGCGCCGGCAGCCAGGGCCAAAACCAAATCTGCCAGACTGGGCCGTGTGCGCAGGGCCATGCTGGGCATGGTGGCGTCCACTTCCATCACCGCCCCCAGGGCCATGGCGGCGAGTAGCCCCAGCACAATACTGCAGGCCATGGTCCGTGCGGCATGGCGCATGAGGGGCCGGTCTCCCAGGGAGGCGGCAAAGGCCAGGGCTAGCTGCGGCCCCAGCAAGGGCGCAATGACCATGGCCCCCACCAGAATCACCTCGCTGTTGCGCCATAACCCCATGGCCGCCACCAGGGCGGAGAGCACCACCAGGAGCAGATGATTGCGGGAGAGGCGGGCTTGATCGTACAACTCCGAATACAGTTCCTCGCGATGCAAACGTCGTGCGGAGGGCTTGTCTTTACCGCCAGACCCATTGCTGCCATTGCCGGCGGGAGCAGTGTTTCCCTCGGGCTGCTGCGGTTTGATGAGCCGGGGGACGACCGCTTCCAGCGGGTGCACCAAAATGCGAGAGGACTCGCCCAGATAGTAGCGATGTTCCAGCAGGTCGGTCACCTGCTCCAGGCTTTCCGTGTCCAACACCACGCGCACCTGGGCGTACCCGCCGTCCATGACCGCCACCCAATGGGGCGGTGGGGGCTTCTCCTGGCTCATGGCGTAGGCGATGCGACGGGCCACTTCTTCCTTGACCACAATCTCCAGTAATCGCAAGGCCATGGAGCCACCCCCTACTCTTTCCAGGCAATGATCACGGGCGCGCCCTCGCGGTAAAACTGGTAGGCATGCACGCCCGGGCCAAGCTCCAGCCGAACCACGCCGCCCTGGCGGCCCAGCATGGCGCGGATGAGCCGCTTGAAGGCAAAATAGCCGAGTTTTGGGATGTTGTCTCCGGGATCATCGTCTCCAAGGCCGTCATAGACCAGCCCGGTCATGTCGAACAGCTGGCCGCGGTCGTGATGGCCTTCCTTGATGCCCCAGGCCCAGAAGATGCGCTCAATGCCCAGGGAAAATCCGTGCACGAATCGCTTGACGAGTTCCCGGGCCTGATCGCGTTCCGTCTGGTGCGGCAGGGTCCGCAGGGGGGGCATGGCGGGCATTCCAGGCGGAACGAGCTGGCCTGGCGCATGGAGCGAAGCGTGCCGGCCTGGTAAATGGGGCGGCGCATGCTGGCCACGTGGAGCATGCTGATTGGGCGGGCCCGGGGGGCCGGGCAAGCTGGGCGAGCCCGTCCAGGTGCCAGTCTCGGTCATCCAGATGGCAGCGTGTTCCAGGCCAGCGGCGTCCAGGCGACTGCGCACGCGGGCATACAAGCCGTCCAGCCGCGTCCAGCCTCCTGCGGCGCCATAGGTATGCAGGTCGAACACCTGTGCATCCCCTGTCCCAAGGCGTCCGACCACCGCAAGGAGTTGCTGGTCCAGGATGGTCTCACCCCCCAGCCCGGTGAAGCCGGCAAACAGCAGCCGGGCCTCCGGCTGCAAGGCGCGGATGCGACCGGCGGTGAACACATGGAGCTGGGCAAAGCCGGGCAGGTCCGCGCCAGCCGGGCCAAGATCCGGTTCATTCTCGAACTGCCAATGGCGGACACGCTGCCCGTACCGCAACACCAGTGCCTTGAGAAACCGGGCGTACACCTCGCGCCCGTGGGCCACTTCCCAGCGGTCCGGCGCCACGCGTCGTTCCGGCAGCATGATGTTCACCACCACCTCCATGGTTGGCGGCAGGGCGGCAATTTTGGCATCCATGCGCTCAAAGCGGAATCGTTCCGCTGGGATATCCTCCTCCGGCTGCAGGGCGATCCACCAGGCCGTGGCCCCGCGGTGCCAGCCCAGGCCCAGGTCCTCGGCCAGGGAAAAATCCGTGCCGTCCTTGGTGCTGGCCGGCATGGCCCCGAAAGGATTCTGTGCGGGCGGCACCTGCGGTGTCTGGTTCCGGGGAACGGCTTCTATGCACAGGGGGTCCGGCCCCAGCACCACCGGCACCGCGCCCTGCACCACCTGGATTGGCACGGGCTGGAAGAAACGGGTGGCATCCACCTGCGCCCCCGAGGCCTCTTCCGGCACCAGGGGTGAGACGTAGGCCACGGCATCCTGCCACGGCAGGTGCACCACGGCCCCCTCCGTGCGCCCCAGGGCGGCGGCCCCAGCCACCGGTGCGGCAGGCGCGGCCCGAATGGCTCGCACGGGCACCTCCCCCATCTCCCGCGAGGCGACCTCGGCGGATTGGTCCGCACAGGCCGGCATGCCCAACAACGAGGCCAGCGCCATCAAGAAGCAGTATATTTTTGCGGACATGTGTCATCTCCCTCCTGCTGTTCCCGGGTGGCCACTTTGATGGTCGCTGCGGCCAGGGCCAGGAAGAGAAAGGTAAAGCGCGACACCATGGAGGTGAGATCATGGTCAATCAGGCCATGCACCCCCAGCTCGGCAAGGCAGGCCGCCAGCATGGCCCAGAAGAACGGCGCCAGGGCCGGCGGTATCGGGCGTTTGATGATCCTGGCAAAATGGCTGATGAGCCAGATCCAGATGAATACCTGCAGCACCACCCCGGCCAGTCCCAGATCAAAAAAGAAGGTGAGCCAGAAGGAGTGCACCTCCGGCTCCTTGGTAATGGTCACAAAGCCGCCGGGACCCAGCCCCCCCAGGAATGTGGCCGGCTCTTGCCGCATGGCGTGCAGGCCATCCCGCCACATGCGGAATCGGGCGGACATGCCACTCAGGTTCTCCTGGGTTTCCTGCTTGTCTTCGGGTTTTTCGCTAAAAATCAGATCACCTTGATAGCCGAATCCAATGAGCAGCCGATCCAGATAACCCGGCTCGGCCACCACCACGCAGCAGAGTACGAACAGGACAAAGGCCAGGGCATGGCGGATGAATCGTCGTCGCAGCCCTTCGTGGAGGGCAAACACGGCAAAGGCCGCGGCAAACAGGGCCATGAGAGCGCCACGGCTTTGGGTCAGCACGATGGCGTACAAGAAGAACCCCGCGCCCAGCAGCAGCCCCAGCCGCGCCACCCGGGAGCAGGCATCCGCCCGCAAGGCCGCCGCGGCGCAGCCGGCCGCCACCAGGTAGGCGGCGGCGTGGTTGCTGGCCACAAATCCGCCGAATCGTCCCACAAAAAAGGTGAAGCCCGCTCCCCAGTACGTGCTGGGGGTGTATTTCCAGTCCGGTTCCCACCACTGCGATGCCGTGACCCCGGCGCCGCAGATGATCCCGCCCACAAACAGGGCCCAGCACAGCCGACGCAGGTCATCCACGGTGCGCACGTGGTACACAATGCACCAGAATAGCAGCACATTGGCCGTCATGGCTCCCACATTGAATAATCCGAACTCGGACTTGGGCGCCCAGAACCAGGCTAGGCCGTGCATGCCCAGCACCAGCAGCAGCAAGGGCATCAGGGACGTGCCCGCGCCCAGGGAATCCCGCCGGGCCACGGCATGCAGGAAGGTGCCCAACAGGGTGATGGGCAACAGGACGTGGGCCAGAAAGATGGAGGCCTGGAATCCGTCCGGCCGGAAAAAGATACTGGGCGTGGCCACAAAGAACAAGGCCAGCATGCACCACCAAGCCGCGCGGGGCTTCGCCAGAAACAGGGCGCCCGCCCCAACGCCCCCGGTCACGGAGGCGAACACCCACCAGGGCAGGGAAAAAAACACCCCGGCCAGGAGCACGGCCGCCCCCCCGGCGGTGACTATGCCCAGCATGCGCAGCAGCGACACACGCAACTCCCTGCAAGGCTGGATTCTCTCCAGGTTTCGCGCCACGGGCGCGGGTTAACCCACCGGCGCCGTCACGCGGCTGGCCTCCACCACTTCATCCAGGCCGTTCACCTTTTCCAGCACCTTGTACAGCATGGGCGCCTCCTTGACCGTGACCATGAAGAACAGCTCCGTCAGGCCGTCCACGGTGGAATGGAAGTGACCGGATTCGATGTTCACGCCTTCCTGGGAAAGCACGCTGCTCACCCGGGCCAGCACGCCGGGCTTGTTGCGGGCCAGGATGCGGATGCGGGATAGGAAGGCGGCTTCCACGTCTCCTTCCCAGGAAACGGCCATGAGCCTGTCGGTTTCCATGCCTTGCACGTTGGGACAATCTGCCCGGTGCACGGTAAGGCCCTTGCCCCTGGAGATGTACCCCACAATGGCATCCCCAGGCAAAGGATTGCAGCAACGGGCAAAGCGCTGCAGCACGCCATCCACGCCCTTGATGACGATGTTCTCGCCCGGCCGGGGCTGGCGGGGTTCCTCGCAGGTGGTGGTATCGACCTTGTCCCGATGTTTGTCGCCGCGTTTGTCGCCTTTGTGCTCGCCCCGATCGGTCTTATCCTGACCGCCCTTGGCCGTGGCCTTGTCATCTTCCTTCTGGGGCGGCAGGAAGCGCTTGAGGACCTTGCCCGGCGTGATGCGGGCATAGCCCACGGCGGACAGGAGATCGTCCACGCTTTTGAAGGTCATCTCCGCAGCCAAGGCTTCCAGGGACTTGTCCTTGAGCAGCTTGCCGAAATTCACGCCCAGCTTGCGGCCTTCCTTCTCCAGCATTTCCTTGGCCAGGGCGATGGAGCGACTGCGTTCCTCGGTGCGGATGTAATGGCTGATGCGCGTGCGGGCCTTGGCTGTTTTGACAAACTTGAGCCAGTCGCGGTTGGGACGGCGGGCGGCATCGGTGAATATCTCCACCACGTCGCCGTTTTTAAGCTCCGTGTTCAGGGGCACCAGCCGGCCGTTCACCTTGGCGCCGGTGCAGCGGTCTCCCACCTGGGTATGAATCTGGTAGGCAAAATCCACGGGGGTGGCGCCTTCGGGCAGTTCCTTGACGTCGCCCTTGGGGGTGAAGACGTAGACCTCGTCCTTGAAGAGATCAATGCGCAGGGAACGCAGGAACTCGCGGGAGTCGCTTTCCTGCTTCTGCCAGTCCAGCATCTCCCGCAGCCAGGAAAACTGGCTGAGATCCTTGGCCTTGAGCTTGCCGGCGTCCTTGTACAGCCAGTGGGCAGCCACGCCGTGCTCGGCATAGCGGTGCATCTCCTCGGTGCGGATCTGAATTTCGATGCGCTCGTACAGCGGCCCTATGACCGTGGTGTGCAAGCTCTGGTACATGTTCGCCTTGGGCAGGGAGATGTAATCCTTAAACTTGCCAGGGATGGGCCGCCACTCCGCATGCACCAACCCCAGGGCGGCGTAACAATCCTTGATGGAATTGACAATGACTCGAAAGGCAATCAAATCATACACTTGATCCAGTGTCAGGTTCTGCTGGACCATCTTTCGGTAAATGGAAAACAGGTGTTTGGTGCGGCCATGCACGCGGCCGCGAATGCCGTTTTCCGCCAGCATGGCTTCCAGCCTGGAGATGACATTGGTCATGTAATCCTTGCCCAGGGTCTGATGGCTCTTGACGCCTTCGGAAACTTGAGCAAATATGTCCGGTTTCAAATAGCGAAAGGAGAGGTCCTCCAACTCCACCTTGATGCGGTGCAGCCCCAGTCTGTTGGCCAGGGGCGCGTAGATGTCCATGGTTTCCTGGGCGATGCGCTGGCGCTTTTCCGGAGGCATGTGCTCCAGGGTGCGCATGTTGTGCAGGCGGTCCGCCAGCTTGACGATGAGCACGCGGATGTCCTCGGCCATGGCCATGATCATCTTGCGCAGGCTTTCGGCCTGGGCCTGCTCCTTGGAATCGAAGGCCAGCTTGGCCAGCTTGGTCACGCCGTCCACGATGTCGGCCACGTCTTCACCGAACAGGGAATCAATCTCCTCCACGGTGGCCAGGGTGTCTTCCACGGTATCGTGCAGAAGGCCGGCGGCGATGGTGGCTTCATCGAGCTTCA
>JAIWOE010000083.1 GCA_020217165.1 Desulfovibrio sp.
AGTCCATCAACCGCTCCCTGGAATCCAACGTGGCCCGCCTGGCGGACTCCGAGCGTGATCTCATCGACCATCGCACCCGCCTGCAGCAGGAGGTGGAGGCCCGCACGGCGGATTTGTCCTTGGAGGTGCAGGAACGTCGCAACACCCAAAAGGCCCTGCAGCGCGAGCGGGACTTCATCCAGACCATCTTCGAGACTGCCGGCGCCCTCATCGCCGTGATGGACGTCAAAGGCCGCCTCAAGCAGTGCAACCACGCCTTCGAAGTGGTCACGGGGTATCTTTCCCACGAACTCAAAAACCGCCCCTTTCAGGAGTTGCTGGCCCTGCAGGATGCCGGCGTTACCTTTTCGGCCAGTCTGCGGCGGCTGGCACACCACGGCGATGTGCTGCGCGAGGAGCTGCCCGTGCGCACCCGCACCGGGGCGCGCCGGCATGTGAGCTGGTCCTTCACGGCCATGAGCGCCGGGGAGGGCGAGGCCGTGGAGCACGTCATCGCCACGGGCATGGACATGACCGAAAAACGCAGCGCCGAGGATGCCCTGCGTGACAGCGAGGCCCGGTTCCGCGCCGTGTTCACCGAGGCCGGCATGGGCATCGCCCTGTTCGACGTCTCGGGCTTTTGCCTGGACGCCAACCCCTGCCTGGCCGGCATGCTCAAGCGTTCCTCCCACGAACTGCCCGGCACCCTCCTGGCCCGGCATGCCCATCCGGCGGATGCCCCCCTGCTCACCGCCGCCATCAAGGAGCTGTTCAACGATCCCGGCCAGACCCGGCGGCTGGACCTGCGGTTCCTGGACAGCGCCGGCCGTCGCCTCTGGACCCAGTGCGCCCTGAGCCTGGTGGTGGCCCGCGGCGGCAGGACCGCCTACGGATTCGCCATCATCGAAGACGTGACCCGCCGTCACGAAATGGAAGAAGCCCTGCGCTCCGCCGAGGCCACCTATCGCACCATCTTCGAAAACGCCGTGGAAGGCATTTTCCAGGCAGACCTGCAAGGCGGCTTCCACCGCATCAATCCCGCCATGGCCCTCATGTTCGGCTATCCCTCCCCGGACCGCATGGCCGCCGAGGCGCCCAACGCCCTGGACCTGCTGTGCACCCAGCCGGAAACCAGGGCCGCCCTCATGGACCAACTGGCACGCCAGGGACATGTGGCCAACTTTGAAATGCAGGCCCGCCACCGCGACGGCCACAGCATCTGGATCAGCGTGAGCGCCCGGGCCCTCATGGACGAGACCCGCACCCTGCGGTACCTGGAAGGACTGGCCGAAGACATTACCGAACGCAAGGCCTGCGAGTTGCTGCTGCATCAAAAGGCCACCCTGGATGAACTCACCGGCATTCCCAACCGGTATCAGTTCATGGAACGCTTCGAACAACTCCTGGCCCAGAGCCGCCGGCTCAAGCAGCCCATGGCCGTGCTGTACATCGACCTGGATGGCTTCAAACAGGTGAATGACACCCACGGCCACCACACTGGGGATCAGGTGCTGGCCGAGGTGGCCCGCCGCCTGGGCGAACGGGTGCGCAAGTCCGATGTTGCCGCCCGCCTGGGCGGGGACGAATTTGCCGTGCTGCTGCTGGGCAGCGCAGAACGCGAGGACATCGCCCATGTCTGCAACAACATTATTGAATTCATCTCAAGACCCTATGTGCCCGCGGCCCTGGGCGGCAATGTGCCCTGCCGCATTGGCGTGAGCATCGGGGTGAGTCTGTTTCCGGATCATGGCACGGACACCGAAACCCTCCTGCGCAAGGCGGATGTGGCCATGTACCAGGCCAAACAACGCGGCGGCAACACCATGCAGGTGTTTGCCGACGCCGGCGCCCTGCCCTATCGCGATGACTGATCCCCTGGCCCGGCACCCCATTGGGGGCATGCCCCCGGCACTTCTGACCGTCCTCCCCACCCCCCTGCCCTGGATACCGTACCGTCATGTCCACCCCCGTCGCCCGCCTGTTTGGCCATGCCGTGTGGCCCTTGTTCGTCTGGGCCAGGCCCTACAAAAAACGCATCGCCTTGGGCTTGGGGTGCAACGCCCTGGCCCGGTTCTTCGATCTGGTGCCCATGGTCCTTATCGGCCGGCTGGTGGATGTGATGACCAGCCCCCCCGGCGGCGTGTTGCCCGGCATTGAGACCTTTGTGCACTATGGCCTGCTGGTGCTGGCTGCCTTCTGCTGCCTGGCGGTGTTCCAGAGCACCTCGGACTACCTGCTGGACTCCATGGCCCAGAAGGTCCGCCACGACCTGCGCACGGATCTGTACACCGCCCTGTCCCGCCAGGACCTGGCCTTTTTCGAGGACCGCCAAGCCGGGGACATTCTTTCGGTTGTTTCCAATGATGTGGACAACCTGGAGTCCTTTTTCTCCGACGCCACCACCAGCATGGTGCGCACCATCATCACTTTTGCCGGGACCTTCGGATTCTTGTTCTGGCTGGATTGGCGGCTGGCCCTGCTGCTGGCCGGTCCCCTGCCCCTAGGCCTAATGGCGGTGCGCTTTTTCGCCACCCGCGTGCAGCCGCAATACCGCAAGGCCCGGCAGAGCGTGGGAGAAATCAACTCCCTACTGGAAAACAACATCCGCGGCATGGGGGTCATCCAGGCCTACACGGCCGAGGCCAGCCAGGCCGCCCGCATTGCGGAGCAGTCTGCCACGTACCGGGATGCCGCCATCAAGGCCGGGCTGGAGCGGGCCCGCTTCGTGCCCCTGCTGTACGGCGTGGCCGGGGTGTCCTACGCCGTGCTCATCGCCGGCGGGGGCTGGCTCACGGCCTCGGACCACGGCCCTTCCTTGGGGGATTACACCACCTTCGTGCTCATGGCCATGCGGCTTATTCTGCCCCTGTTCGTCTTTGGGATGCTCATCAACCAGATCCAACGCACCGAGGCCTCGGCCCAACGCATCCGGGACCTGCTGGCCACCACGCCCCGGGTGGTGGATGCGCCGGACGCCGTGGACCTGGCTGCGCCGCCGGCCAGCCTGGAATTCCGTGATGTCTGCTTTGCTTATCCCGGCCGGGAACAGGTGCTCAACCACGTGCAGTTCCGCCTGGAGCGCGGGCACGTGCTGGGGGTGGTGGGGCCCACGGGGGCGGGCAAATCCACCTGCATCAAGCTGGTGCTGCGGTATTACGACCCCACCTGCGGCGCGGTGCTGCTGAACGGCCGGCCCCTTTCGGACTACACCCTGGCCAGCATTCGCAGGCACCTGGGGTATGTCTCCCAGGAGGCCTTTTTGTTCCACGGCACCGTGGCCGAGAACATCCGCCTGGGCTCACCCGAGGCCGACATGGATGCCGTGCGCCGGGCCGCGGCCGTGGCCGGGGCCGACGAGTTCATCGAAAAACTGCCTCAGGGGTACGAGACCCTGGTGGGCGAACGCGGGGTGAAGCTCTCCGGCGGGCAGCGACAGCGCGTGTCCCTGGCGCGGGCCGTGCTGCGGGATCCGGCCATCCTTATCCTGGACGAGGCCACTTCCGCCGTGGACACCCGCACCGAAGCCCTCATTCAGCAGAATCTGCAGCGTTTTCGCCAGGGCCGCATGACCCTGGCCGTGGCGCACCGGCTCTCCACCATCCGCCACAGCGATGACATCCTGGTGCTGGTGGACGGCGTAGTGGTGGAGCGCGGCACCCACGACGCCCTGCTGCACCGCCAGGGGGCCTATGCCCACCTGTGGCGCGTGCAAAGCGGCGAGGACCAGGCCGAGGGGCCTGCCTCGCGGCAATGATCCGCCAGTTCGCGGCCCTGCCAGGGGAGATCAGACGAGCTGTTCGATGAACAGCTCCAGCTCGTTGGGCTGGCCGGCCACGTATTCATCGGGGTACAGCAGGCTGGCCTTGTAGAACACGCTGTTCACGGTGCGGGCCTGCCGGGCCCGGGCGGCCATGCTGTGGACCTGATCCTGAACCATTTCAGCAAGATGTCTCGGCATGCTCTCCAGGAGCGGCGCCATGCGACCCGGCAGGGTCAGCAGGACGGCGCACTTCTCGTCCAGGGCCGCGGCGTGGGCGGCGGTGTCGTAGCCATTGTCCAGGGCGGCCTGGGCCTGGGCCTCCAGGGCGCGCACCTGGGCTGCGGTCTGGCGCAGCAGGTCCAGGGCCGGGGCGAGGGTGGTGGGTGCAGTCATGCGATCCTCACGGGATTGCATCGCAATGGCAACGCAATCAGCTTACAGTATTTCGGGCGAGCCTATGCAGGGTGCGCGGGCTTGTCAATGAATGCACGCAAGGCGTGCCGGGGGCAGATTCTAGAAAAAATCTAGCCCTGATGCGTGGTTGCGCATCGTCGCAACAGTGTTTACAGTCAACCGCATTGGCATTGCCGCGCCTTGAACCAGGAATCCGCCATGGCCCCGCCCCTGTTCGATGACGATCCGCTGCACGCAGACCACCCCGTGCCCATCACGGAGCTGGCGCGGCGGTTCCTGCTGCCGGAATCCACAGCGCGGTATTATTGCAAACGATTTCTGCCCTGGCTGCCCCATGTCGGGGAGGGCAAACGACGGCGGTTCCTGCCCGAAGCCGTGCCGGTCTTCGCCGCCATTGTCCAGGGAATGCAGGAGCATAAGGACGCCCGACACGTGGCGCGCCTGCTGGGGGATCCTCCGGCAGCGCCCCCTGCCTCACAATCGCAACCACTGGCCCCGCGTTCGCAATCGCAATCGCAACCCCATGCCGTGCGGGGAACCCGCGTGGGCAGCCTGGCCGTCATCCAGCCCACGGCCCTGCATCCCCAGGAGCTGGGCGCCCTGGCCCACGCCGTGCACCAGCAAAGCCAGGCCCTGGAGGCCATTGCCGCCACCCTGGCCGCCATGCAGGCCCAGCAGCAGGAAATCACCTCCCTGCGCCAGGCCCTGGTCCGCCGCGAGGAGGAGGCCGCCACCCTGCGCGAGGAGCTGCGCCGGCTGGCCCTGCTGCAGGACAGCGCCGAGAAGACACACCAGCAGGACATGGAGCAGTTGCGCAAATGGCTGGCCGCCCTGGCCCGGGAACAGCAAAAAGGCAGGGGCGAAGCGGGACAATGAGAAACACGCGGGGAATGCCTGCGGCATGAAGCAGACTTCCCCCGCGCGCTCGGTGCAATGCGATTACAGCCTGGCCTTCAGGGCCTTGGCGATGGCCTGGGCCATGGCTTTGAGCTGTTCGTAGTCCGCATGGGTGGGGACGTTCTTCACCTTGACCGGCGTGGCCGGCATGTCAAAGCCCATGCCCGTGAGCCACTCGGCCAGCACCTTGGTGGATTCCCCGCTCCAGCCGAAGGATCCGAAGGCGCCGCCAATCTTGTTCTGCGGCCGCAGGCCCTTGATATACTGCAAGGTGCCGGCCACGTAGGGCAGGATGCCATTGTTGTGGGTGGGACAGCCCACCACCACGGCGCCGGCATCGCTGATTTCGCTCATAATCTGCGAATGGTGGCAGGCCTTGCACCACATGAGCTTCACGGTGCAGCCTTCCTCGCGGAAGCATTCCGCCAGCACGCGGGCCATCTTTTCCGTGGAATGCCACATGGTATCGTAGAAGATGACCACCTTGTTGGTGGGCTTCTGTTCGGCAAATTCCACGTACTTCTGCACGGCAAAGGCGCACTGGTCCGCCCCGCGGAAAATCACGCCGTGGTCCGGGCAGATGTATTCCGGGGCCACGCCCGCGGCCACCAGGGTCTCAATGGCCTTGAGGGTTTGCGGGGCGTAGGGGTTGACGATGTTGGCGTAGTATTCCCGCATGGCCCGTTCCATGGTGTGGATCGGGATCTGGTCGCTGAAGCGTTCGCTGGCGGCGATATTCTGGCCAAAGATGTCGTTGCTGATGAGCACCTTCTCGTCGGCAAACCAGGAGACCATGCTGTCTGGCCAGTGCAGCATGCGGGTTTCGTAGAACGTCACCGTACGCTTGCCCAGGGAGAGTGTCTCCCCGTGCTTGACCACCTGCACGGGCCAGTCCTTGTAATGGAAGTGGGATTCCATGGCCTTCTGGCCCAGGGAGGAGGTGAAGATCTTCTCCGGCTGGCAGGCTTCAATGAGGGCGGGCAGCGCACCGGCGTGGTCCAGCTCCAGGTGCTGGATCACCAGGTAATCAATCTTCTTGGGATCAATGACACTGGCGATGCCGCACAGGAGTTCGCCTTTGTACTCGGCCTTCACCGTATCGAAGAGCGTGGTCTTTTCGTCTTCCACGAGATAGGCGTTGTACGTGGTGCCCATGGGCGAGAGGGTGTAGCCGTGAAAGTCGCGGCTGTTCCAGTCAATGGCGCCCACCAGGTGGAAGCCGTCAATGATTTTTGTTGCTTGCATAAAGGTATCCAGCGTGATGCAGTGTCAGGATGCGGCGTTGCGGCGTGGCTATTGCTTCTCGAAGGCGTCCTTGGAGGCGCCGCACACAGGGCAGGCCCAGTCGTCGGGCAGGTCTTCGAACTTGGTGCCAGGCTTGATGCCGCTGTCGGGATCGCCCTTTGCGGGGTCGTATTCATAGCCGCAGATGGTGCAGACGTAGATATCCATGGGAATGCTCCTTGCTTGTGGTGCAATTTTTGTCGGGCGTCATGGTCTTCGGTTGCCTGAATACCGGTTCCCAGCAACGCTGGGTGGGTTGCCATTGTGCGATGTACCTTTTTTAGAAGGGAACTTCAATCCCCGTCGCTGATTATTTGATCCACTTCGCCCTTGGGGCACCAAAATTGTTTGACGAAACAACACCCTTTGCCCCACACCTTCCGAGCAATTTTGTTCAAGACCCCGGGCGCAGGACTCTGGCACAGCACGGGCAGTCCGCAGGAGTTCAACCCACTTCAAAGGGAGCAGGAGACGCATGGCTTCGGAATTCAGGCGAGGGTTCACGGCCCTGCTGCCCGTGGCCGCCAGCGTGGCGGTGTACGGCAGCGTGCTGGGCGTGCTGGCGGCGCAAAAAGGATTGGATTGGTTGGACATGCTGTGCATGGACCTGGCGGTATTCGCCGGGTCGGCCCAGTTTGTGATGGTGGAAATGTGGGACGGCCCGCTGCCCGTCCTGGAGATGGCCGCGGCGGTGCTGGTGATCAACCTGCGGTACCTGCTCATCGGCGCGTCCCTGGCGCCCCTGTTCCAGGGGCAGCCCCTGTGGCGCAAGCTGGGCGTCATCCATCTGGTAGCGGACGAGAACTGGGCCGTGACCATGGCCGAGACGCGCCGCGGCCGGGGCTCGGTGGCCTTCCTGCTGGGCGGCGGCGTGTGCATGATCGGCATCTGGACCCTGGGCACCGTGGCCGGGGTGCTGGGGGGCTCTCTCATCGCCCATCCCGAGGCATATGCCCTGGACTTCGCCTTCACCGCCGTGTTCACCGCCCTGACCGTGGGACTGTGGCGGGGCCGGCGGGATCGCCTGCCCTGGCTGGCGGCGGCGGTGCTGGCCGTGCTGGCGGAACGTTGGCTGCCGGGCAAGTGGTACATCATCATCGGCGGCCTGGGCGGCGCCCTGGCGGCCATGCTGCAGCCGGAATCCCCGCGGGAGGCAGATCATGCATCCGTCCGCTGAACTCCCTGCGGCCCTGGCCATCGGTCTGGCCGCCCTGGCCACCTACGGCCTGCGAGCCGGTGGGCTTCTGCTGGCCGAACGCCTGCCCAAAACAGGCCGCCTGCGCCGGGGCATGGATGCCCTGCCCGGAGCCCTGCTGCTCTCCCTGGTGGTGCCTTCCATCGCCAATGCCGGCCCCTGGGGCGTGCTGGCCGCGGGTATCACCGCCCTGGTGGCCTGGCGCAGCCGGAACATGCTGGTGGCCATGCTCCTGGGCATGGCCGTGGTGCTGGTGCAGCGGCAGCTGGGCCTGTGACCCCTCAGGCAGTCCCCTGCCCCACGCGCACGGTCTGCCCGTGCCAGCGGGCCGGGTCTGCCTCCAGCAGCCGGGCCAGCCATACGGCGGAGGCCTGGGCCGAGAGCAGTTCCCCGCGCTCGTGCCAGGGGGTGAACATGGCCCGCACCGCCTCGCCCCCGCCGCCCGTGGCGGCCCGGGCCTGCTGCTGCATGCGCGTCTCCACCTTGCCGGGCTGGTAGACGAAGCATGTCACCACGCTGGTTTCCGCAGCCAGCTGGCGCATGAGATGCTCCTCGAAGGCCTTGGCCGCGCAATACAGCCCAATGCCCGGCATGGCGATGGACGCCGCCCCCGAGCCGAACAGCACGTAGCACCCCGCCTTTTGCCGCAGGAGCACGGGATACGCCGCCCGGGCCAGCTGCCAGGCGGCCTTGCAGCTGGCGTTGGTCACGTCGTCATATTGTTTTTCGTCCAGCTCCCAGAGGTGCGGGCCGGGGTGCAGCACCCCCGCGGCATGGATGACCCCGGCAAAACCGCCCAGGGCTACGGCCTGATCCACGCAGGCCCGGGCCACCCTGGCGCTGGCGGCGTCGCCATCCACCACGGCCACCTTGACCTTGTACCCGGCCTCCAGGGTTTTTTTGGCCTCCTTGAGGGGAGCTTTGGTGCGGGCGTTGAGCACCAGATGCGCCCCCTGCATGGCCAGGGCATCGGCCAGGGCCCTGCCAATGCCGTGGGAGGCCCCCGTCAAGACGATGGTTTTATTTGCCAGCCAACTCATGTATACCTCGCGTGCTCATGGCCGCGCCCTACATCTTGCATGCGCGGCCCGTTCTGGAGGATCACCCATGACATCTGCACCCACCCTGCACGGCTTCGTCCTGGAACGCGAAACCACGCTTCAGGAATACCATACCCTCGTCCGCCTGTGGCGGCACCAGAAAACCGGCGCGCGCTATCTGTCCCTGTGCAATCAGGACGACAACAAGGTCTTTGCCGTCACCTTCCGCACGCCGCCCAAGGATTCCACAGGGGTGGCGCACATTCTGGAGCATTCCGTGCTCTGCGGCTCCCGCAAGTATCCTGTCAAGGAACCGTTTGTGGAATTGATGAAGGGCTCCCTGCAGACCTTCCTCAACGCCTTCACCTATCCCGACAAGACATGCTACCCTGTTGCATCCACCCATGCCAAGGATTTTTACAATCTGATGGACGTGTACCTGGATGCGGTGTTCTTCCCGCGCATCACCCGGGAAATCTTCATGCAGGAGGGCTGGCATCTGGCCCGGCCGGAACCGCAGGGCCCCCTGCAATTCAAAGGGGTGGTGTACAATGAGATGAAGGGAGCCTACTCCTCGCCGGACACCGTGTTCCGGGAACTCGTGCAGCATTCGCTGTATCCCGACACCTTGTACAGCCTGGATTCCGGCGGCGATCCGGCCGCCATCCCTCAGCTCACCTACGACGCCTTCAAGGACTTCCATGCCCGGTATTATCATCCGTCCAATGCCTTTTTCTTCGGCTACGGCGACGATCCCGAGGACGAGCGCCTG
Source organism: Desulfovibrio sp. (assembly GCA_020217165.1). Classification (GTDB taxonomy): domain Bacteria; phylum Desulfobacterota; class Desulfovibrionia; order Desulfovibrionales; family Desulfovibrionaceae; genus Megalodesulfovibrio. The sequence continues at coordinate 9,342 of JAIWOE010000083.1, forward strand.
CGCCGCGTGGCTGCATACGTCGATCAGTTCGAGCCCCTGGCCGTGGATTCGTCCATCCCCCTGCAACCCCCCTTTGCCGGCCCCCGGCGCATCGAGGACGTGTATGCCGCCGGCGAGGAAGGCGGGCAAAAGGCCTTCTTCTGCTGCAATTGGCTCCTAGGCGAAACCCTGCCCCAGGGCGATTCCGTAGCTGCAGCGGCGGAAAACCTGGCCTGGCACATGCTGGATGAACTGCTGGTGGGCCTGCCCGGCGCTCCCCTGCGGCAGGCCCTGCTGGACAGCGGCCTGGGTGAGGATCTGGCCGGCGGCGGCCTGGAAGCTGAGCTGCGCCAGATGTTCTTTTCCACCGGCCTCAAGGGCATTGAGCCGGAGAACGCCCAGGCCGTGGAGACCCTGATTTTCAACACCCTGGCTGCCCTGGTGGAGCACGGTTTCCCGCCGGAATACGTGGCCGCGGCGGTGAACTCCGTGGAATTCGACCTGCGGGAGAACAACACCGGCAGCTATCCCCGCGGGCTCAACCTCATGCTCCGGGCCCTTACCACCTGGTTGTACGACAAGGACCCCCTGGCCCTGCTGGCCTTCGAGGCGCCCCTAGCGCACCTGAAGGACCGCCTGGCCCGGGGCGAACGCGTCTTTGAGGAAATGATCCGCACCCAGCTGCTGGAAAATCCTGCCCGCACCGCCGTGCTCCTGCGGCCGGACCCTGCGTTGGCCGCCCGCCGCAGCCAGGAAGAGGCCCAACGGCTGGAGGCCATGGTGGCGGAGCTGCGGGCCGCCAATCCGGATTTCGAAGAAGCAGTCGCCCGGGAGGCCGCCCGCCTGGAGACCCTGCAGGCCACCCCGGACGATCCCGCCCTGCTGGCGTCCATCCCCCACCTGCGGGTGGCGGACCTGCCGCGGGAGAACCAGATCCTGCCCATCGAAGCACAGACCATGCACGGCGTGCCGGTATACACCCACGCCCTGGACACCGCCGGGGTGGTCTACCTGGACCTGGGCTTCCACCTGGACGGCCTGGACCGCGAGGCCCTGGCCCTGGTGCCCCTCTTTGGCCGGGCCCTGGTGGAAACCGGCACCGCCAGGCGGGACTTCATCTCCCTGGCCATGCACATCAGCGCCACCACCGGGGGCATAGACCCCGCCACCTTTGCCGGCGCCCGGATGGATTCGGCCGCGCCAGTGCAGCTGCTGCTGTTGCGGGGCAAGGCCACCGTCTCCAACCATCAGGCATTCTTTGATATCCTGCGGGAGGTGCTCCTGGAAGCCACCCTGGCGGACCAGGACCGCATCCGCCAGCTGGTGCTGGAGGAAAAAGCCCAGATGGAGGAAAGCCTGGCGCCTGCGGGGCATGCCATCGTGGTCTCGCGCCTGCGGGCCGGGCTCAACGCTGCCGGTCAGGTGGCGGAAGTCATGGGCGGGCTGGAACAGCTGCACGTGCTGCGCCGGCTGGCCGAACAGGTGGAGTTGGACTGGCCAGCCGTGCGCCAGGCCCTGCTCCAACTGCGGGACCGGCTGCTGCACCGGGCCAGCCTGGTGGTGAACATCACCGCCGACGCCGGGTCCCTGGCGGCCATGGAGCCAGCCCTGGCGCGCCTGGTGGCTGCCCTGCCGGCCGCCGGCGCCGGCCATGGGCCATCGGCCAATCTGCCCCTGCTGGACCTGCCCGCGGCCGAAGCGTTGTGCATCCCCTCTCAGGTGAACTTCGTGGGGGTGGGGGTGGACTGTTATGGTCAGGGGCTGGCGCCCCACGGTTCCCTGCAGTTGGCGGCGCGCTTTGTGCGGTCAGGATATTTGTGGGAAAAGATCCGCGTCCAGGGCGGCGCTTACGGGGCGTTCTGCTTCATGGACCGGCTGTCCGGAGCCCTGAGCCTCGTCTCCTACCGCGACCCCAACGTGGAGCGCACCCTGGAGGCCTTCCTGGCCCTGGGAGACTGGCTGGCCACCCTGGACCTGAGCCCCGCGGCCATGGAAAAGGCCATCCTGGGCGCCATCAACGAGGTGGACGCCTACCTGCTGCCGGACACCAAGGGCTACCTCGCCTGCCTGCGCCGGCTCACCCACGATACCGACGCCGCCCGCCAGCGCATGCGCGAGGAAATCCTGCACGCCACGGTGGAGGACCTGCGCCGACTTGGCGTCTTCCTGCAGCAGGCCCTGCCCCGGGGCCGGATGTGCGTCATCGGCTCGCGCCAGACCCTGGAACCCCTGGCCCAAACCCGACACCGCGGGCAAGACTGGGCACTGCAATCACTACTTTAGAACAATTGACACATCATTGCAGTAGATTTATTGTAGAATCCCTGATACGAAAGGTCATGCGGCGAGATATCACCTCCTCGCAGCATGACCTTTTTTCGCGCGGTATGCCGCCACGCCGCCGGCCTGGTCCAGCACGACCAGATCCAGGGGGAACCGCCGAAGGCGTGCGGGGGCGCATTCACACGGCCAGGCAATTTGAGGGGACCCATGAGCCAGACCAATATCCTGCTGGAATCCGGCACCAACGAGCTGGAAATCGTCGAGTTTTATCTTACCGAAACCCTGTCCAATGGCAAGAAATACACCGGCTACTATGGCATCAACGTCGCCAAGGTGCTGGAGATTATTCGGGTTCCCAAAATCACGGAAATGCCCAACCTCCCCCACCCCTCGGTGCTGGGGGCCTTCAACCTGCGCGAGCGAATCATCCCCCTGGTGGACCTCTCCCAGTGGCTGGGCAAGACCAAGGCCGGCGTGGAGGCGGAAAAGGTCATCGTCACGGAGTTCAACCGCGTCACCAACGCCTTTCTCGTCAGCGGCGTCACGCGCATCCATCGCCTGAGCTGGGAGCAGATCCGGCCGCCGAGCTCCCAGATGCTGCATTTTTCCGGCGAATCCATCACCGGCGTGGTCAACCTGGAAGACCGGGTGCTGTTCATCCTGGACATGGAAAAAATCGTCAGCGAACTGTGCCCGTCCCTGGCCCTGCAGGAGATGGATGACACCGACTTCACCGCCCTCGCTCCCTCCTCCGACGGCGTGGTCGAGGATCCCGGCCATTACAAGGTGCTCATCGCCGACGATTCTGGCACCATCCGCAACATGATGGCCGCCAACCTGGCCAAATTGGGCTTTGAGGTCACGGCCACCGTGGACGGCGCCAAGGCCTGGGAACAGCTCCAGAGCTGGAAACAGACCGCCGCGGACCAACGCCGGCCCATTCACGAATTCGTCCAGGTCATCATTTCCGATATCGAAATGCCGGAGATGGATGGCCACTCCCTCACCCGGCGCATCAAGGAGGATCCCGTGCTCAAACAGACGCCGGTGCTGCTGTTCTCCTCCCTCATCACCGAGAGTCTGCGGCACAAGGGCGAGGCCGTGGGCGCCGACGACCAGATCTCCAAGCCGGACATCAAAACCCTGGCAGACCGCACCCGCGCCCTGGGCCAGCGGTACATGCAATCCCTGCGGGTCTGACCCGGCGGCCCGCCGTGAAAGTTGTGTATGGCAGGATGGATGTTGACAAACACCCAAAGTCTGTTTCAAGAGTTGTTGCATGCCCATCAAGCAGCATCCCGCGCATCAGGTCTTTCAGGAGTTCCTGACCAAGAACCAGCTCAAGCTCACGCCGCAGCGCATGTGCATTCTGGACGTGTTCCTGAAATACCGGGGGCATATGGCGTCCGAAGAACTGTACGAGCAGGTCAAAAAGCGCGATCCGCACATCGGCCAGGCCACGGTGTACCGCACCCTCAAGCTGCTGTCCGGCTCCGGGCTGGCCAAAGAAGTCCACTTCGGTGACGGGTTGACCCGGTACGAGAACACCCACGGCGAAGAACATCACGACCACCTGATTTGCGAACGCTGTGGCAAAAATCTGGAAGTGGTGGACCCCCGCATCGAGGCCTTGCAGGAAGAGCTGGCCGCCCGCCACAACTTCACCCTCACCTCGCACCGCATGTACCTCTATGGCCTGTGCGGCGAATGCCGCAAGGGCTGATGCCGCAGCACGCCCCGCGTGCCCGTTACAGCGCCACATTTACAGCCAGTCCCGGCCATAACGGGTAAGCCATGTTCACGACCTCTTCCGCCCCGTCCGCCAGGGCCTTCCTGAGCCACAAGCAGCGCAACGTGCTGCATTCGCTCATTCTCCTGCTGGCAAACGTCCTGCTGGCCGGCGTGGTGGGCTGGGCCGTGGCCGGGCGTGAAGGTGTATACTGGGCCGTGGTGCTCATGGCGGGCCTGCTGTTTTTCATGCCCCGGGTGGGACCGCGGGCCCTCTTGCGCATGCATGGCGGCGTGGCGTTGCCCCCGGCCCAGGCGCCGGCCCTGCACATCATCCTCGACCTGCTGTGCCTTCAGGCCCGCATCTCCCCGCCCATGCTGTACTATGTCCCCACGCCGCACATGAACGCCTTTGCCGTGGCCGGCCGCGGGGACGATCCTCCCGCCCTGGCCCTGACCGACGGCCTGCTGCGCGCCCTGCCCCTGCGGGAGCTGGCCGCCGTGATGGCCCACGAGCTCTCCCACCTGCGGCATAACGACATGCGGGTCATGGCCATGGCCGACGTGGCCGGCCGTGTCACTTCCTCCTTTTCCCTTATGGGCCAGCTGTTGTTGCTGTTGCACCTACCCTGGCTGCTGGTGGAGGAACATCCCGTGCCCTGGCTGCTCATTGCCATCCTCCTGGTTGCGCCCATGGTTTCGGCGCTGCTGCAGCTGGCCCTGTCCCGCTCTCGGGAATTCGAGGCCGACCTGGAAGCCGCGCGCCTGTGCGGGGATCCCCTGGCCCTGGCCAGCGCCCTGGCCCGCATGGAACGAACCCAGCATCCCATGCTGTCCCGCGTGCTCTTTCCCGGCCGGCAGGACCCCAATCCCTCCCTGTTCCGCACCCATCCGGACACGGGGGCGCGCATTGCCCGGCTGACGGAACTGGCCCGCAGCGGCGCCTTTACCCCCCTGCTGGACGATGCCGCTTTGCAGCACGCCCTGGACGCTGCCGGCGCTGCCTGGCCGACAACCGGCATGGCCCGCCCCGCCCGCCAGACCAGGAAGGCTTGGCAGCTCTGGCGCTAAGGCCTGCCTCGTGAAAAAGGGGAAGGTGCAAGCAGACGCCTGCCTTGGGGGGAATCAGACTGGACTTGCGTATTTTTGGCAGCCTGTTATCCTACGGCCACGCACTGGGAGTCGTGAACCACCCTCCTGTCTTGCGTGCACCTGCAACGCTGCGAGTTCTGCCTGTGAAAACCACCGCCGAAATCGCCAATCTGTTCGATGAAACCAAATGGGGCAAGGATTTCACCAGACAGGAAGTCGAAATCATCGCCAAATACCTGTCCATGCATTCCTACTCCAAAGGCGAAGAGATCTTTCGCCAGGGAGACAAGGAACGCTACATGGCCTTCATCACCGAGGGCCGGGTGGACATCATCAAGGAAAGCCACGACTGCCTGGAAAAAATCGTCGTCACCTTGAGTCCGCGCACGCATTTTGGCGAAATGGCCTTCATCGACGAGGAACCGCGATCGGCCTCGGCCATTGCCCGGGATGACGTGAGCATGCTGGTGCTTTCCCGGGAAAGCTTTGAGCACATCGCGGCCACCTACCCGGCCATTGGCATCAAAATGCTCAAGAACATCGCCAGGATGATCAGCCAGCGCCTGCGCATGACCACGGGCAAGCTCGTGTACACCAGGGAATAACGCCGTCGTTTCATCTGCCACGCCAAACGCCCCGGTTGCACTGTGCAGCCGGGGCGTTTGGCTGTTTCATCGCCGACAGCAGGATGACACTAGTGTTACGTCCCCGAAATAAGACGATATTCTCATCATCTTATTTCGGGGAGGACCGTCCGCCAAAATTCGTGGATTTTGGCGGACTCACGGAGCCTGCGGCTCCGGGGTCGCCTTGCAGGCG
>JAIWOE010000084.1 GCA_020217165.1 Desulfovibrio sp.
TGTGGCAGGCCCCGGCGGCCAGGGCCGAGATGCCGCCCATGCTCCCCACGTGGCTGGAGGCCAGGGAGAAAGACGGATCGCGGGCCATGAGGGTGTCCGCCAACAGGTCTAGCGTGTTGTCATGACTGCCCACCACCACCACAGTCTGATCCAGCACGGACCGCGGCACCAGCAGCTCCACCCGCACCCGGGCGCCCTGCTCCAGCCCCTCCACATCCCTGGGGATGCGCACCACGCCCTGTGCCCGGCACAGGGTGGTGAGGTTGCCCGCGCCTCGGCCCAGGGGGGAGGCCACGTGGCGACCGCGCACCGTGCCCACGGAGCAGCGCAGAAACTCTTCAATCCCCAATTTGGAGGGAGACTTGCGTGTGAGCACGGCCTCGATGTCCTGGCGCACTGCTTCCGGTTCGTACTGCAGCCAGGCCAGCACCGGGGCCAGCACTTCCTCAAAGGCCACCACGGAGCTCACGGGATACCCCGGCGCACCCATGAGCAGCGCCCGGCCCTGGGCCGCAGCGGCCAGGAGGGTGGGCTTGCCGGGCATGGCGGCGACGCCGTGCACCAGCAGCTCGCCCACCTCCTCGAACACGTGCCGGGTAAAGTCCTTGGACCCGGCCGAAGACCCTGCGCAGACCACCACCACCTGCACTCCGGCGGCCAGGGCCTCTCGCACGGCCGCTCCCAGGGCCGCGGGATCGTCGGCCACGGGGGCGCGCCGTTCCACCACGCACCCGGCCTGACGCCCCAGGGCTGCCAGCACCATGGAGTTGGACTCCACCACCTGCCCCGGGCCAGGGGTGGGCCGGGTGGTGAAATCCAGAATCTCATCGCCCGTGGGAATCACCTGCAGGCGCAGCCGACCCACCACCTCCACCTCCCAGATGCCGGCGGAGAGCAACGCGCCCACATCATAGGGGGTGAGTAGCTTGCCGCGGGGAAAGAGCAGCTCCGTAGCCACAATGTCTTCCCCGATGCGTCGCACGTGCTGCCAGGGAAAGGCCGCCGTTTCGATGGCAATGCGCTCCTCGTCCAGGGGCTGTACCTGCTCGATCATGATGACCGCATCCAGGTGCGGTAGGTGCGACGGCAGGGGATGTCCGGTATTCACCGGCCACCAGTCCTTTCCCTTGCCTAGCACCACGGGCTGGCCTTCCCGGGCGGCATAGGTGGCCGAGGCCTGTACGGCCACGCCATCCATGGCGGCGCAATGGGAGGCCGGGGAGGACTGGCGGGCGAACACTGGAGCCGCCAGCACCCGGCCGGCGGCATCCTGACTGGGGATGGTCTGCACCCCGACCATGGCGGCCCGGTCCAGGGCAGCCTTGGCCCTGGCAACGGCGGCCTCCACGGGGATGGTTTCCAGGTAGATATTGCGTTTCGGCTCGGCCATTCCCATCTCCCCTTGCGCGGTTACTGCTGCGTTACCGTTACTTGGCGTAGCCCACGGCCCGGCGCTCGCGGATGACGGTAACGCGGATCTGCCCGGGATAGGTAAGGTTTTCCTCGATCTTATGGGAGATGTCCTTGCAGAGCAGGTAGGTGGTGTCGTCGTCCACCTGCTCGGAATCCACCACCACGCGGATTTCGCGGCCAGCCTGGATGGCAAACGCCTTGCTTACACCGCTGAAGCTGGTGGCGATGTTTTCCAAATCTTCCAGGCGCTTGACGTAGTTTTCCAGGAGCTCCTTGCGCGCACCGGGCCGGGCGCCGGACAGGCTGTCCGCAGCCTGGACCAGCACCGCCGTAATGGACTTGGGCGGCACGTCCTCGTGGTGGGCGGCGATGGCGTGGATGATTTCCTTGGATTCGTTGTACTTTTTGGCAAGGTCGGCGCCGATGATGGCGTGGGGGCCTTCCACCTCATGGTCCACGGCCTTGCCGATATCATGCAACAGGCCGGCCCGCTTGGCCTTTTTCACATCCAGGCCCAGCTCCGCCGCCATGACTCCGCACAGGGAGCATACTTCCAGGGAGTGCTGCAACACATTCTGGCTGAAGCTGGTACGGTACTGCAACTGGCCGAGCAACTTGATAATTTCTGGATGGATGCCATGCACGCCGGCGTCAAAGGTGGCCTGTTCGCCGATCTCGCGCAGCTTGACGTCCATCTCCTGCTCCACCTTCTTGACGATGTCTTCGATGCGGGCGGGGTGGATGCGGCCGTCACTGATGAGGCGCTCCAGGGCCATCTTGGCGACTTGCCGGCGCAGGGGGGAATAGGCGGAAAGGATGACGGTTTCGGGGGTATCGTCAATAATCAGGTCCACCCCCGTGGCGGCTTCCAGGGCCCGGATGTTGCGGCCCTCGCGGCCGATGATGCGGCCCTTCATGTCCTCGCTGGGCAAGGTGACAGCGGTGACGGTGTTTTCCGCCACAAAATCTCCGGAATAGCGCTGCACGGCCGTGGCCAGGATCTCCTTGGCCTTGCGGGAGGCGACTTCCTTGGCTTCGGTCTCGATCTGACGGATCATTTTGGCGGATTCGTGGCGGGTGCGCTCTTCTAGCTCGGTGACGATGCGCTGGCGAGCTTCCTCCACGGTGAGGCCGGAAATCTCTTCCAGGCGGCGGGTGCGTTCGGCCTCCAGGGTCTGCAGGTGCTCCTCACGCTCTACAAGATGGCGTTCCTTACGGGTGAGCTCCTTTTCCAGGGCCAGGACCTCGCTTTCTTTCTGCGTAGCCTTGACGCTGCGCTCCTCCAGGCGTTCCTCCTTCTCCAGCACCTTGGCCTCGCGGCGCTTGAGTTCGCGCTCGCGCTCCTTGATGTCGAGGTCCAACTCCTTTTTCAGATTGAGAATCTCATCCTGTGCCGTGAGTTGCACTTCCTTTTTGTGCGCCTGGGCTTCTTTTCGGGCTTCCTCGATGATCCTATTTGCCAGCTCTTTGGATTCGCTGATTTTTTTGTTTCCCTTGGCCTGGAGCACCCAATTCGCGCCCAGGGCCCCCAGAGCAACTCCCAGAAGCATCAACATGAATGATGATAATGACATAGACCGCTCCCTCTATTCCATCAGGCCCGCGCCTGTCGCAGCAGGCACGGCACCGGACGACCGGGACGCTGGCCGGACGGTCCGTGCTGCTATGGCTATACTCAGGCCCAGGCAAGGAAGCGAGGTGCTCTACAGGCACACACAAAGACAGAACGAGGAAGAGGGAAGGCGCCGCAGGGGCTCTGCCCGGCGCCGGCTCGTCCGAAACCTCCGGCGCACTGCGGGTAGACGCGAGCAGAGCCAGCCGGGACGCAAGACGAGATCTGTGGCACGGGGCCACCATCGCAGCGTCCCGCGGGCGCACATCCAGCCCCGACCGGGGAGTATACCCCCCGACGCATCTTCTGCCCCCGTGACCCACGCCACACCAAATCTCCGCCCATGCCAGCCACGGCATGCGGCATTGCGGCTCTTTGATGACGGCAGGTCCCCGGAACGCCGTGTCACAGGCCTTTTTGAACCATGCTATGCATGGCGGACGCCGCCCGGCCTGCTTCAGGCTCCCCGGATTGCCCGGGTCTGCACACCGCAAGCGCTGAGGCAGCACCCTGGAGTGAATCATTGGCTCAAGAAAGTAACCAGCGATCACGCACATCCCAGGGTGGCCCTGCCGTCTCAAAGAACCCGCGACACTCCCTCCGGACGGCGGAAACGGGCGCATCGAACTGCCTGCGGCACCCCCCTGCGCCAGCCGCGCCGCACCGTATGGGTCGGCAGGGCCTGCTTCGCCGCCTTTGGCAACGCGCGCCTGCATGCGGGGCGATGTTCTGCATCGCCGCCCGAATGCCGCGGGCGTTACTCCTCATCTATCTTCGCCAGGAGCGCATGGAGACGTTCCTGCATCGCCGCGCACTCCTGATTGGCTTGGAGCAAATCGTCAGCCAATCCCAAGGCCAGAAAGACCAGCAATCGTTCCCTGCTGATCTGCGTCCCACGTTGTTCCAATTCGTGATATCGTTTCTCGGCCAGCCGTTTTGCGTTCTCCACCCGGTGCTGATCTGCCTCCGCCGTAAAGGAGACGTGCATGCCCAGCACCTGCAGGCTATGGCTGGGCATGGCCTGCCGCCTCGCCAGCAGCAGCTTCTATCTTGCCCAGGAGCACATCAATGCGGGCAGCCACTGCCAGGCGGGCGGCACGTTCCCGCTCCAGTTCCTGGGCAAGGCGGGCCGCTTCTGCCTGATGCGCCTGCACATCGTGCTGCAGGGCCTCCTGCAGCCGCGCATTTTCCTGGCGCAAGGCCGCGTTGGTGGCGAGCAGCGAGTCGAGCTTCCGCTCCAGCTGGTCAATGAGTTCCATACCCGTTCCATACGCTGTCCCGTGCTCAAAATCAAGGTGCGGGTTTCTTGGATTTAATCACCTGCCTGCCCCTGGCAAGGGCAAGGGTATCTTCCGGAACATCGTCGGTGATGACGGACCCGGCGCCCACCAGGGCCCTGTCTCCCACCTGCACCGGGGCCACCAGGGCGGTGTTGGACCCGATGAACACGTGTTCCCCTATTTTTGTCAGGTGCTTGCGGGTTCCGTCATAGTTGCAGGTGATGGTGCCCGCACCGATGTTGGTCCCGGCGCCGATATCCGCATCCCCCAGGTAGGTCAGGTGGCTGGCCTTGGCGTGGGGACCCAGGCGGGCCTTTTTCATCTCCACAAAATTTCCCACCCGACTCCCCTGCTCCATCACAGCCCCGGGGCGCAGGCGGGCATAGGGCCCGGCCACGGCGCCAGCATGAAGATGGGCCTGCTCGACATGGGAAAACGGGTGCAGCACGGCGCCGGCATCCAGCAGGGCATCCTTGATCCAGCAGTGGGACATGACCAGCGCGCCCTGGGCGATGTGTGACTGGCCGTACACCTCGCAAGGGCCATGCAGTTCCGCACCGGGCTGCAGCTGTACCCGCGGGCCAATGCGCACCAGGTCCGGAGATCGCAACAACACGTGACGCGCAGCCCAGGCAGACGCGATGCCTCGCCGCAGATATTCTTCTGCAGTTACCAATTCTGCAGGACTATTAACGCCTAAATAGAGGATGGCATCCTGGGGATCCATGCCCTCGGCAGAAACATTTTCCGCAAGCACCGTATGCCCAGCCGCCTTGGCCAGGCCGATGAGGTCCGTGATGTAATACTCACCGCTGCGATTGTTGTTGCCAAGTTGCTGCAGCAACGGCTCCACCAGATCCAGCTGCAGCAGGTAGATGCCGGCATTGATTTCGCCAGTGGGGTAGCCGTATTTTGCTCGGTCGTAGTCCTTGGCCTCCACAATGGCAGCCACCTCTCCGTCGGAGTGGCGCACCACGCGGCCAAACGCTGCGGGATCATTGAGGATAATTGACAGGAAGGCCACGGAGGCCCCTGCTTCCAGCGCCACATGCACCAGATTGGCCAGGGCAGCCGGCGGGACGAGGGGGGTGTCGCCATTGACCACCAGCACATGGGTAAGTTCCGCCTCCCGGAGGGTGGGCCAGGCGCATTGCAAGGCATGGCCCGTGCCCAGTTGCTGCGGTTGCAGCACATGCCGTTGCGCCACGTCCGGCAAGCGAGCCAGCACCTGATCTGCCCCAAAGCCTAAGACAGTCCAATATTTCTCCCCAAACAAGGGCTGCAGTGCCTGGTGCACATACCACAGCATGGGCTCGCCCAAGAGCTCATGCAAAACCTTGGGTTTGAGGGAGTGCATGCGCGTCCCCTTGCCCGCGGCAAGGACAAGACCGCCGACGGTGTCCGGCACGACGTTCTCTGGCATGGCGGCAATCATGTGGCTGCTCCTGTGGCTTGGGATTCCCGGCATGAGTGCCTTTCCGGAGAGGCGGCGTCAAGGGGCAACGGGGGGGGAGAATTCGGCAGGAATGCGGGGCAAAAAAAGGCGGGACAGGCGATGTGCCTGCCCCGCCAGCATACGTCGGGTGGGTCTGTCCGGAAGGAGCGTTTTCGGGCGGTGCCTAGCGGGCCTTGCTGGCCGCGCTCATGCGGGCGATTTCCCGCTGGAGCTCAGCCTGGGCGCGAGCGTAGGCAATACGGTCCTGCGCGTCCTTCATGCGCTGTTCGGCGCGTTCCTTGGCTTTGCGGGCGCCGTCAAGGTCGATTTCCTCGGCCTTCTCGGCGGCTTCGGCCAGGATGGTGACCTTGTTGGCGGAGACGTCGGCAAAGCCGCCGGACACGAAGACATAGTGGGTCCTGCCTTCCTTCCTATAGTACAGGTTGCCAATTTGCAACGCGCACAGGAACGGGATGTGGTTGGGCAGCACGCCGAATTCGCCTTCATAGCCAGGCGCGCCCACGTACTCCACGCTCGTGCTGAGCACGAGCTTGTCGGGAGTAACGATGTCCAATTGCAGGCTCATGGGCGTCTCCAGTGCTTAGTTGTCAGCCAGCCGCTTCTTCTGCTTCTCCAGGGCGGAGCTGATGTCGCCGACCATGTAGAAGTCGGTTTCCGCCAGCTCGTCATGCACGCCATCCAGGATTTCGCGGAAGCCCTTGATGGTATCCGCCAGCTTGACGTAGACGCCAGGCGTGCCGGTGAACTGCTCGGCCACGTGGAAGGGCTGAGACAGGAATCGCTGCATACGACGGGCGCGGTGCACGATGAGTTTGTCTTCGTCGGAGAGTTCGTCCATGCCCAGGATAGCGATGATGTCCTGAAGTTCCTTGTACTTCTGGAGGACCTTCTGCACTTCGCGGGCCGTGTTGTAGTGTTCCGCGCCAAGGACGATGGGGTCCAGAATGCGGGAGGTGGAGTCCAGGGGGTCCACCGCGGGGTAGATGCCCAGTTCGGCAATCTGACGGGAAAGCACCAGGGTACCGTCCAAGTGCGAGAAGGTCGTGGCAGGCGCGGGGTCGGTCAAGTCGTCCGCGGGCACGTACACGGCCTGCACCGAGGTGATGGAGCCCTTGGTGGTGGAGGTGATGCGTTCCTGCAGGCCGCCAAGGTCGGTGCCCAGGGTGGGCTGATACCCCACCGCGGAGGGCATGCGGCCGAGGAGCGCGGACACTTCCGAACCCGCCTGGGTGAAGCGGAAGATGTTATCGACGAACAGCAGCACGTCCTGGCCTTCGGCGTCACGGAAGTATTCCGCGCAGGCAAGGGCAGTGAGGGCCACGCGGGCGCGGGCTCCTGGCGGTTCGTTCATCTGGCCGTACACAAGTGCGGCCTTGTCGATAACGCCGGCGTCCTTCATTTCGTGGTACAAGTCGTTGCCTTCACGGGTGCGCTCGCCCACGCCCGCGAACACCGAGATGCCGCCATGCTGCTTGGCGATGTTGTTGATCATCTCCATCAGAATAACGGTCTTGCCCACGCCGGCGCCGCCGAAGAGGCCCATCTTGCCGCCCTTGGGGAAGGGGATGAGCAAGTCCACGACCTTGATGCCGGTTTCGAGCAGTTCCACGGAGGTGGACTGTTCGGTGAACTGGGGGGCTTCTCGGTGAATGGGCAGGTACTTGTCGGAGTCAATGGGGCCCATTTCGTCCACGGGCTTGCCCACGACGTTCATGATACGGCCCAGGGACGCCTTGCCAACGGGGGCCATGATGGGCTTACCCGTATCGGTAGCAGCCATGCCACGCACCAGGCCTTCGGTGGCGTCCATGGCGATGGTGCGCACCACGTTGGAGCCCAGGTGCTGCGCCACTTCGCAGATAAGCTCGGGCGCGTCCGTATTGTTGGGGTTCTTGATTTCCAGAGCGTTCAAGATGTTGGGAAGTTTGCCTTCCTCAAACTCGACGTCCACGACGGCGCCGATGACTTGAACAATCTTACCGATGTTCTGACTCATGCCGGTCACACTCCTTCCTTATCCTTTCAGCGCTTCGGCGCCGCCGACGATATCCATCAGTTCCGTGGTAATGGCAGCCTGACGAGTCTTGTTGAAGACCAGTGTCAGGGCGCCAACCATATCGTCACAGGCCTTGGTGGCGTTGTCCATGGCCGCCATGCGGGCAGCGTGCTCGCTGGCAGAGGTGGACAGCAACCCCTTGTAGACCTGGACCTTGATGAAGCGGGGCAGGAGTTCCGCGAGCAGGCCGACCACGTCGGGCTCGTAGATGTATTCCTGGGCCACACTCTTCGTGCTCGCCGCTTCCACAGGGGTCTTGGGGGCGACGGGCAGAAGCCGTTGCGCTTCAGGATTCTGCCGGGCCACGCTGACAAAGTCCCCGTATACGAGCACGACTTCATCCAGTTGCCTAGCCATGTAGGCTTCGATGATCTCCATCCCGAGCTCGTTGGCCAGGGTGAAGTCGAAGCTGTTCATGCGGTCCGGGTATGCGGTGGCCATGTCGAATCCCATCTTGCGAAGGGCATCGCGACCTTTCTTGCCGACGGTGTAGACACGCACGTGCTTGCCTTCCGCCTGCTTGGCCTTGATGACTTTGACCGCTTCGCGGATCATGGCGGCGTTGAAGCTGCCGCACAGGCCACGGTCAGACGTCATCACCACCACACCTACGGTCTTGATTTCCTCGCGGACCTCAAGCAGGGGGTGCGCGCTGGAATCCGCCTTGGCCGAGAGTTCCTGCAGCATGGCATAGAACTTTTCGGCGTATGGGCGAAAACGCTCAATGCGTTGTTGCGCGCCCCGCAGCTTGGCCGAGGCCACCATGTTCATGGCCTTGGTGATCTGCTTGGTCTTCTTGACCGCACCAATCTTGGTGCTAATGTCTCGAAGTGATGCCATTGGCCTTCTCCCTTCTCTGGCTAGGCCTGGAAGCCCTTCTTGAATTCGATGATGGCGGCCTTCAGCTTGCCTTCGATTTCTTCCGTCAGGGCCTTCTTCTCGGCGATATCCTTGAAGACATCAGCCTTGGAGTTCCGGATGAACTCCAGCAGTTCCGTTTCGAACTTGCGCACAGCTTCCAGGGGCACGTCGTCCATATAGCCGCGGGTGCCAGCGTAAATGGAGCAGACCTGCTCTTCGGCGCTCATGGGCTGATACTGGGGCTGCTTGAGCAATTCCACCATGCGGGCGCCACGGTTGAGCTTGGCCTGGGTGGCCTTGTCCAGGTCGGAGCCGAACTGGGCAAAGGCAGCCAGTTCGCGGTACTGTGCGAGGTCCAACCGCAGGGTGCCAGCCACTTGCTTCATGGCCTTGATCTGGGCAGCGCCACCCACGCGGGACACCGAAAGACCCACGTTGATGGCCGGACGGATGCCGGCGTTGAACAGGGCTGGCTCCAGGTACACCTGGCCGTCAGTGATGGAGATAACGTTGGTGGGGATGTAGGCGGACACGTCGCCAGCCTGGGTTTCGATGATGGGCAGGGCGGTCAAGGAACCAGCGCCCATGGAATCCGAAACCTTGGCCGCGCGTTCCAGCAGCCGGGAGTGCAGGTAGAACACGTCACCGGGGAAGGCTTCACGGCCCGGAGGACGGCGCAGCAGCAGGGACATCTGGCGATACGCCACAGCCTGCTTGGAGAGGTCATCATAGATGATGAGGGCATGCTTGCCGCTGTCGCGGTAGTACTCGGCCATGGTGCAGCCCGAGTAGGCAGCGATGAACTGCAGCGGGGCAGGTTCGGACGCCGTGGCGGAGATGATGGTGGTGTACTCCATGGCGCCGTACTTGCGCAGGGTGTCCGCCACCAGGGCCACGGTGGACTTCTTCTGGCCGATGGCCACATAGAAGCAGTGAATGTCCGTGTTTTTCTGAGCCAGGATGGCGTCCAGGCAGACAGCGGTCTTGCCGACCTGACGGTCGCCGATGATCAGCTCGCGCTGCCCGCGGCCGATGGGCGTCATGGCGTCGATGGCCTTCAGGCCCGTCATGCAGGGCTCATGCACGCTCTTGCGCTGCACGATGCCGGGAGCCTTGAGCTCAACGGGACGGGTTTCCTTGGCCTCGATGGGGCCCAGGCCGTCGATGGGCTGGCCGAGGGGGTTGATGACGCGGCCCATAACCGCATCGCCCACCGGCACGGAGAAGATCTTGCCGGTACGCTTGACCGGGTCGCCTTCCTTGATGCTCGCGCATTCGCCCAGGAGGGCCACGCCCACGTTGTCTTCTTCCAGGTTGAGCACCATGCCCATCAGACCGCCGGGGAATTCCAGCAGTTCCATGGACATGGCGTTCTGCACACCGTAGACGCGGGCAATACCGTCACCGACGTACAGGACGGTGCCGGTTTCGCTCATCTCGACTCGCTGCTCGTAGTTCGAGATTTGCTCCTCAATGATCTTGCTGACTTCTTCGGCTTTGATCTGCATGGCCCTACTCACCCCTTCTGATGTTTTCCTTCAGAATGCCCAACTGCGCGCGGAGGCTTGCATCCAGCACCTGATCGCCCACCTTGAGCACCACGCCGCCCAGGATGGAAGGATCCGTACTGAAATTCAGGACCAGCTCCTTGCCGACCTGAGATTCCAGTTTGGCTTTCATCGCCTTTTGCTTGGCGGCATTGAGCTTGATGGCCGTCACCAGCTCGCCGCGCACCACGCCCTTTTCGGCATCCAGCATGCTCATAAAGACGGCATGGATTTGAAGAAGTTCTCCCAAACGACCCTTGTCCGCCAGCAGGTGGACAAAGTTTTTGACCATCTCGCCCACGCCCAGTTTGACCAGCACAGCGTCCGCCACCGTCTTCTTTTCCGAGACGTCAAAGATAGGGTTGCGGAAGAGCTTGAGCAGACCCGGCGTCGCGTCGATAGCGTCCTTCAACGCGGAAAGGTCCTTTCCGTACTTATCCAGCTCGGCGACGCCCTTGCTCTTGCCGATGGCAAACAGAGCCCGGGCGTACCTGCGCGCCACCACGTTGCCGATCAATTGAGCACCACCTTTGTTAAATATTTATCGATGAGCTTTTCTTGTTCTTGTGCGGTGAGCTTGTCCTTGAGCAGCTTCTCGGCAGCCTCGATGACCAGGTCGGCCATTTCGGCGCGGATCTGCTCCACGGCCAGACGAGACTCCTGCTCGGCAGTCATCGCGGCCTGGGCGGTAATCTGCGCCGCCGTCTTGTTGGCCTTTTCGATGATGGCGGCCTTCAGGGCTTCGCCCTGCTTGCGGTAGTCGTCCAGGATGGCCTGACGTTCTGCATCGATGTTGGCGATGGACGCTTCCACGTCCTTGAGGCGCTTTTCAGCATCAACCTTGCGCTGGTTCAGGTCTGCGAGGTCGTTTTCGATGGTGTAGCGGCGGGTCTTGAAAAAGTCCGCAATCTTCTTGCCAGCCAGATAATAAATGATGCCGATGAAGAGGGCGAAGTTGATGATGCGGAACAGGAAGTTCATCCAGTCATTGCCATGGCCGTCGGCGGCATACGCGGGGACAACAGTCAGGCAGACCAGCACCGTTGCCGAGAGCAGCTTCCAGATCGTGTTCAAGGGCATTCTCCTAGGCGAATTTCGGCGTTGGATACGTGCTTACGCCAGGACTTTGTCGACAACCTTCTTGGCCATGACCGGCGCCTGGGCCTTCAGGGCAGCCAGGGCAGCTTCGGTTTCCTTGGCAATGGTCTGGCGCGCTGCGGCAAGTTCCTGCTGGGCCTTGGCCGCGGCAGCCTGCACCAGCGACTGTTCTTCCGCTTCCGCGGAGGCCTTGACCTTCAGGCGCTCATCGGTGCCAGCCTTGCGTGCTTCTGCAAGCACTTCTTCGTAATTCTTCACCTTGTCTTCGGCGCGGGCAGCAAACCCCTCGGCTTCCTTCAACAGACCGGCCATGAAGTCAGCGCGTTCCTTCAACTTCGCCCGCAGCGGCTTCACCAGCAAATAGTTCAAGCCAACCAGGGTGATGAGGAAGTTGATAAGCTGCACCAAAAAGGTATTGTCAAAATCAATCATGCCGGCCCCCGGGGTGCGGTTGGAGGTGGAGGTTGTGAATTTTTGCTCGAAGTCAGCGAGGGCTGTACTCCACTTTTCCGGTCCCTGTCAAAAACTTTTCGCGGGTTTCGCCGGCAAGAGGCAATACAACCTGTTGTTTGGACGATCAAAACCAATTACCCGTCCGAGGAAGCGCCGCCCACTGGCAAGGCGCCGTCCATGCCCTCGAATTCACGAAGTACCTGCACCTGCTTGAGGGCCTCGGCCTCTGGGCGATTAGCGCCCATGGACACCTGCCCCTCCACCACGGCGCCTTCCTCCACGGCCAGCACCGGCGTGGAAAGGGAGCCCACAAGGTTGGCAGTCTTGTGCAGCATCACTTTTTTGCTGGCTGCCACCTCGCCCTGCAGCAGGCCCGAAAGCACCAGCTGCCCCACGTTGACCTGGCCGCGCACCTGGGCGTCCTTGCCCACGATGAGTGTGCCTTCCGACACAATCTCCCCGGTAAAGGCGCCATCGATGCGCACCGCGCCCTGGAAGTGCAGCTTGCCTTCGTAGGCCGTGCCCACACCCAGGAACGCGTTGATTTCGTCTTTGGCCATCTGTGCTGTCCTCCTTAGCTGCCCCAGCTGGGGCGTGTGCGTCTTGCGTGAGGCGCGTGCGCCTACGTCTTGATGTGCAAACTCCGGTGCTGCTTGAAGACAAACCGCCGCATGGACACGTTGCAGACAAGGCCCACCAGGCAGAAATTCACCAGGGTGGCACTGCCCCCGTAACTGATAAACGGCAGGGGTAACCCCACCACGGGCATCAATCCCAGCACCATTCCAAGATTGATGGTGAACAAGCAGAAAAAATAAAAAAACACACCGGCCGCCAGAAAGGAGCCAAAGCGATCCTTTGCATCGCGGGCGGTGAGAAAAATGCTATACAAAAACAACGTGAACAGCGAGAGCAACACCACCGTGCCCACAAAGCCCCACTCCTCCCCAAAAATCGCCACAGCGAAGTCCGTGTGCTTTTCCGGCAAAAACCGGAGCTGGCCCTGGGTGCCGGAAAGGTAGCCCTTGCCCCACATCTCACCGGAACCGATGGCGATTTGCGACTGGATGACCTGCCAGCCCGCGCCGCGGGGGTCTGAGCTGGGGTCCAAAAATCCCGTCACCCGCTCCTTCTGGTAATCCAGCAGCAAAAACTCCCAGGCCAGAAACGGCAGGGTGGGCAAAATCACCAACAGCACGCGCAACACGCGCATGGTGAGACCTCTGTAAAGGATCAGTCCACCCAAGAGCAAGAGTATATTCATGCCGGTGCCCAGGTCCGGCTGCACCACCACCAGGCCCACCGGCACCAGCACGATGCCCAGCACCGTGAACAGCTCCCCCCATCCCAGGGGCTCGGCCCGGCGGGAGAGCAGCCTGGACGCCACCAGCAGCACGCACAGCTTGGCCACCTCGCTGGGCTGGAACGAGAACCCCCCGATGGACAGCCAGCGCTGGGCCCCCAGATAGGTCCGCCCCAGGATATCCACGGCCAGCAGCAGCACGATGGTGGCCGCGTACAGCGGCCAGCACAAGCTTTTGAACTTGTCGTAGCTCACGCTCATGAAGGCCAGCATCAGCAGCAGGCCCAGGCCGCCCCACATGAGCTGCTTTTGCCAGAAGGGCTGCACCGTCACGCCTCCGCCCACGCGCACGCCGCCGGCGGAGTACAGGTTGAGCACGCCAATGCCGAACAGCAGTAGCGCCAGCCCCAGCAGGGGCCAGTTGATGTGGGAGAAGAGCCTGCGGTCGATGGAGATCATTGCGCTGCTCCGGAGCCGGACGCGGCCGGATGGCTGGAGTCAGGGGAAACAGGAGGTGTGGTGGAAACGGCGGGCGTCTGGGGTCGCTGCGGCGGCGGAGTCTGGCTCCTGGTGGCGTTGGCAGCCGGGGGAGGCCCGAACAGATGGGCGTAGGTGTCCCGCACCACCGGGCCGGCCACGGAACCGCCGTGCCCGCCGTGCTCAATCATGTTCACCACCACATAGGTGGCGTTCTCTTTTTGCCCAAAGCTGGCCATCCAGGCATGGTCGCGGAACTTGTACGGCGTATCGCGGGTTTTTTTGCGCTCCTGTCCCAGGCGCACCACCTGGGCGGTGCCGGTTTTGGCGCCCATCACGGCATCCGGCCGCTTGATACGTCGGGCGGTGCCCGAATCCACGGTGGCCACCAGGGAATCCACCAGGAGCTTGCGCCAGTGCTCCTTAATGGGCAGTTCGCCTTGCACCGTGGGCGGTTCGTCCAGCAGCAGCTTGGGTTTGAGCAGCTTGCCGCCATTGAGCAGGGCAGACATGAACCGCGCCACCTGCAGGGGTGTCACCAGGGTAAAGCCCTGACCGATGGAGTAGTTGAGGGTCTCCCCACCATGCCATGGTTCGCGGAATCGCTTGCGTTTCCATTCCGGGGTGGGCACCAAACCGCTTTTTTCGTAGGGCAGGTCAATGCCCGTCAGCTCGCCGAATCCGCAAGCCCTGGCATAGCGGCTGATGCGCTCCACCCCCAGCTTTTCCCCAAGTTGGTAGAAGTATACGTCGCAGGAATGCACCAGGGCCTGCACCAGGTTCAAGCTGCCGTGGCCGGCGCTGCGCCAGCAGCGGAACACGCGTTTGCCCAGGGTGTAGGAACCGGGGCAGTAGAAGGTGGTGTTGGGGGTGATGATGCCTTCCTCCAGGCCTGCGGCGGCCACCACCAGCTTCCAGACCGAACCCGGGGGGTACGTGGACTGGATGACACGATTTTGCAGCGGCGAACGCGGGTTGGCCATGAGCGCCTGCATCTGGGCAGTGGTGATGCCGGCGGTGAAGACGTTGTTGTCGTAACTGGGGAGGGTGAGCAGGGCCAGGAGGTCTCCGGTGGAGGGCTCCATCACGGCCACCCCGCCGGCGTGGCCTTCCATGTCCTTGGCCAGGGCCCGCTGCAGGTCCACGTCAATGGTCAGGGTCAGCCCGTTGCCGGATTTGGAGGGACGCAGCACCCGTTCCTCCAGGCTGCGACCGGTGACGTCCACCTCCAGCTCCTTGAGGCCTTTTTTACCCCGGAGCTCACGCTCCATGATTTTTTCCACGCCCTGGCGCCCCACCAGATCCCCGCCTTCCAACTCGGGATCCTGCTCCAGGTCGGCCCGGTTGGTTTCTGCCACATAGCCCAGGATGTGCGCCAGCAGGGGCCCCTGGAGGTACACGCGCCGCGGCCGGACCACGATTTCCAGTCCGGACCAA